>CALVHF010000005.1 GCA_944327295.1 uncultured Desulfovibrio sp.
CCGGCTGCTAGGCCAGCAGATGACAATTTACCCCCCTATCTCCAAACAGAATTTACACAGTATACTTGACACTCTCATTTTTGAAAAGGCTTGACAGCACGATGCAAAACGGGCCTTATACGTCTTTCTTGTCATGCAGGAGCATGTGCATCCATGCAGACAGAACCGACCTTTGGTCAGGGAGCAGGATGAACACGATCCGTACAGAGATCCTTCTTGATGCAGACCATCCCCTGTATGCAAGCCATTTTCCCGGCAGTCCCTGTACTCCGGGCAGTCTTATTATTCACGGGCTTGTGCAGCTTTTGAAGCAGCAAATCCCTCTGCCCTGCGGCTACAGGGTGCGGCGTTTTCGTTTTCGCCGCTTTCTTGCTCCGGGGCGCTGTGTCTGCGAGATAGACAGGGAGCCCGGACGCAATCAGGTCCGGTGCCGTGTGTATGCGGATGGGCACCTTGCTGCTGAAGGGCTTGTGGAGTGGGAGGAATGAAGCTTCTGGAACCGGTGCTCATCCGGGGCATGAGCTGCGAGCTTGGCCAGACACTGGCCAGAGCCCTTGTGGCAGAAAAATGCCGGATTCTTGGGATCAGCCGGAGCAGGGAAAGCTGCAATCGGTTACTGGAGGCAGGCTTTGAGGCCGTGTATGCAGAGGAGCCCGAGGCTCTGCCAGCCCTCCTGGCCGGCACAGCCTTTCACGCCCCCAGAGCCTTTGTGGACTGTGCGCACTCGCATACGGAAAGCCTTGTGGCTGCACTCGACCCGCAGCAAATTGATCGCTGGAGTCTGGAGGACATTGCCACACGGGCCCGTTTTCTGCGCACTGTGGTGCGTCTGATGCTGCCAGGAAGGGAAGGACGCTGTCTCTTCATCTCTTCGGCAGCTCTGGCTGCTCCTGCCAGAGGTCAGGGCTACTATGCCGCTGCCAAGGCTGCCGGAGAGGCTCTCTATGCAAGTGTCGGGCTTGAGATGGCTGCCCGTGGCATCACCACCTGCAGCCTTCGCCTGGGCTGGATGGATGCGGGCCGGGGCCGTACCTATCTTCGGAGTCGCACGGCCGGCTTTGCCAGCCTGGTGCCCACAGGGCACCTTGTCAGCTTGGACGAGGCCTGCGAGGGACTTCTGTATCTCTTGTCCCCTGGAGCCCGATCCATCAATGCCACCGTTGTGACCATGGATGGCGGATTTTCACAGACAAAACCGGAACCGCAGCAGGAACGGACTGCAGTGGTTCGAGGAGAATAGGCGTATGGTACAGGCTGATGCCCTGCACTGTGTCTGCAGTGTGGTCGAGGAAATTTTCGAAAAGGAACGAGGGAGCCTGTCCGGTCGGACCCTGCTCATGCAGGATCTTCCCTGCGAATCCATAGATCTCCTGGAAATTGCCGCAAGGATTTCCCAGGCTGCCGGCAGGGAAGTGAACGACGAGGCACTCTTTCTCAAGTCCCTGCGCAGCCGGCTTGCCGAAGAACCAGTCTCAGAGGCCGAGAGTCTTCTTGCCCGCGAGTTTCCCTGGCTTTCCCGGGAGCGCTGCTGCGAGATCCTTGAGGAAGTGCGTACCCCTCTCCCCTTTCTCCGTCTGCAGGACATGGCTGACTACCTGGCCTTCCTGCAGAACCGTAAACCTTCATGCAGCGTGTAGTCATCACAGGCATGGGCCTGTGTTCAAGTCTCGGACATTCCAGAACACAGGTCCTGGTGACCCTGCAGGAACGGCAGAACACCTTCTGTCACAGTGACGTGCTGCCGGACACGGTGGTCAGTCCTGTAAAGACCCCTGGGGATGATGCTGCCGTTGCCAGACTGAAGGCCTGGCGCCACAGGCGCTATCTGTCCAGAGGCGGTTTTTTTGCTGTCCTGGCCGGCCTCAGGGCCGTAGATGATGCCCATCTTGTCAGACTTCCAGAGGATATGGGTCTCATTGGCTGTGCAGCGCCAACACTTGATTTCTCTGCGGAACAGGGACTTGCGCCTGCGGATCCTCTCAAGCTGGATGCCCTGTGGCTTTTGCGCTGGCTGCCCAATACACCGGTGTCTGCACTGGCCACCCTGCTTGGTGTGCATGGTCCAGGCCTGACGCTTGGTTGTGCCTGCGCTTCTGGTCTGTCAGCCCTGGGCGAGGCATGGTTCAGGATACGGCACGGAGCAGCACACTGTCTGCTCGTTGCCTGCGGCGATTCCAGACTGTCCCTGGGGGGCCTGCTGGGCTATGCAAGGGCGCACACCCTCAGCCATGGCTTTGCTCCAGAACAGGCCTCGCGTCCCTTTGACAGGGCCAGAAACGGCTTTGTTCCTGGCGAAGGCGGTGCAGCCTTGGTACTGGAGAGCCTTGAGCATGCCAGGGCTCGCGGGGCCAGGATACGGGCGGAAGTTCTTGGCTATGGTGCAAGCCTTGACGCAGGCAGTCTGGCTGCGCCGGATGCGGAAGGAAGGTTTGCGCAATGGGCCATTGAAAAGGCCCTCGGGGAAGCTTCTTGCACAGCCGCCGATCTGGACTGGGTCAGCACTCATGGCACAGGCACACGCCTCAATGATGAGATGGAAGCATGTGTTCTGCGCAGAATTTGTGCAGGACGGTCCCGTTTTCCCCTGCTTGCGGCCGTGAAATCCTGGACAGGGCATCTTGCGTCTGCCTGCGGAGCTCTGGAAACTGTGGTGTGCCTGTGGGCTGCCGCAGCGGGCTTTTTGCCCAGGGTGTGCAATCTTGAGGAACCTCTGGCCGCAGATCTGCCCTTCGTGACGGAGCAGACGGACTGGCAAGGACGCAGGCTTGCCTGCGGGCTTGTGGAAAACTTTGGTTTTGGAGGCCAGAACGCAGCCCTGGTGCTGCGACTGTGGCAGGAGGCGTGTGCACAATGAATGATCCGGAATCCTCCTGCACGCTCCGCTCCTGTGCCGTTGCGGCACAGGGCTTCCTGCCGGATCCTGGCCTCCTGCGGGATCCCTTTGTGCTTGTGAACCGCGTGGACAGGGTGCAGGCAGGCAGTCTTGTTGCCTATGCACATCTTGCAGGAAAAGACGGACAGAGTACAGACTGGCAGATTGTGGAGGCCTGTGCACAGACAGCCTGCCTTCATCAGCGCTTTCTGCGCAGCTTTGGCGATCAGGTTTTTCTGCTTTGCGTGGATGAGGCCTGCATTCCTGGTCCAATCGGACTGGCAGCCCTTGCCGGCGAAGCCGAGATTGCGGCACGCCTCACAGGCCAGAGTTCCGCAGCGGCCAGCTATGTGCTCAGCCTGCGTCCAGCTGCAGGCCGCACAGCGGAAAGAGAAGTGCACGTTGCCCTGACCGTTGGGCATACGCCCTATGCAAGCCCGGAACAGGCAGGGCGTCTTGGCTGCCACTATCGGAGGATTTGGAAGTGTCTTGCAAACGCATGGTGAGCTCCATGCTGAAAGCCCGCCTGAAAACCTGGCAGGATCTTGGGCTGGAACGCCACGTCCCTGTACTTGCCGATGATCCGCAGGAGCACTGCCAGCTTAAGGAGGCAGTGCGCGTTCTCTCCTTTCTCTCCAATGACTATCTGGGCTTGGCTTCAGACAAGCGCTGGCAGCAGCTCGTGGCAGAGAGCTTTGCCATGGCTGCACCTTCAGCCTCGGCCTCGCGTCTGGCGGGTGGCCACAGACAATGCATGCAGCAGGCAGAACAGGCGCTGGCAGAGTATTTCGGCCATGAACGAGCTCTGCTTGTCTCTAGCGGTTTTCAGGGCAACGCGGCCATAGTGGCCGGGCTTGTACAGCCAGGACAGCCTGTCTTTGTGGACAAGAGGATCCATGCCAGCACAGCCCATGCTTTGGCGGCTTCCGGGGCACGGATCTTCCCCTACCGCCATGCCGACATGGAGCACCTGCAAAGACGCCTTGAGGGCTGCACAGGATCCATGCAGCCCATGGTCTTCACGGAATCGTTGTTCAGCATGGACGGCACGCTGACAGACGTGGAGGCCCTCCTGGCACTGAAGCGCAGATATGATTTTTTTCTGGTTGTTGACGAAGCCCATGCCCTGGGCTGCCTTGGCCCGGGAGGAAGAGGCCTTTGTGCCGGGCATGCTCGCGAGGTCGATGTTGTTCTTGGTACTCTTGGCAAGGGCCTGGGGCTTTTCGGGGCTTTTATCCTGCTTGGGGAGGAGTGTGCCCGTGCACTTGAGCATTTTGCCTCACCCCTCATGCATTCCACGGCACTGCCTCCGGCCCATGCTCTGGCCTGCACAAGGCTGGTGGAACTTTTGCCAGGGCTTGAAAAGGAGAGGCAAAGACTTGCTGGCAACGCCCTCTTCCTGCGCGAGGCCCTGAAACAGCGTGGCTGTACCACACTTGGCGCAGCCCATATCGTCGCCCTCCCCCTGGGCCTGGAAGATTGCGCCCAAAAAGTCTGTCTCTCCCTGCAAAGAAAGGGCATACTGGTGCTTGCGGCCCGCTTTCCCACAGTCCCTGTGCATCAGGCTCTGCTGCGCTTTTCGGTCACGGCACGGCATACGCAGGACATTCTGCAGGAGACAGCTTGCTGTGTGGCTTCAAGCCTGCAGGAACAATAGGAGAAAACAGGCACAAAAAACAACGGGCCACCACATTGCTGTGGCAGCCCGTTGTGAAAAGTTGTCACTGAGAGACTAAGCTTCGGCATCGCCTTCTTCAGCGGCTTCCTGCTTTCCGTAGCCCTTGAGGCCATACATGGTGGTAGAGCCGGAGGACCAGTACTCAACAATGCCTTCCTTGACGAGGTCGCTGAGAATCTTCTTCACTTCGCGGGACTTCTTGTCAGGGAAGAGTTCAAGGAAGTCCTTAAAGTAGTGCTTGGACTTAACCTTGGATTTAGCCTTGAGGTATTCAATGATAACTTCTTTATCCTCGGCCATGACAAACTCCAGTTCGTGGCAGCGCAGAGCGCTGCCACGATAATATTTTTTGAGACAGATTAGAACTTGAACTGAGTGCTCTGACGCCAGGTGTAGTAGGCGGGATCACGGAAGTCATCAATGAGATGATGCGTGAAGGTCAGACCAGTCAGCTTGAAGAAGTCTTGCCAGCCCACGCGTTCAGCCCAGTCACCCAGACGTTCGTACTTGCGGGCGTTGGCAGCATATGTGTCAACAATCTTCTTCACGGTGGCGGTCAGGGTAGGCCAGCGAGGAGGCTCGTTGGGGATGTAGGCGACCACGACCTTGGAGAATTTGGGGAAGGTCATACGGTTGGAGACCTTGCCGCCAACCATGATGGCGATACCGTCGCCTTCCTTGTCGGCGATGGGCAGAGCGGGACACATGGTGTAGCAGTTACCGCAGTACATGCAGCGGTCTTCCTTGATGGCAATGGAGTTCACCTTCTTGCCTTCAAAGTCAACCTTGGTGGGACGCACGGCGGCCATGGGGCAGGCAGCGACAGCAAGCGGGATTTCGCAGAGCTTGTCAGCCCACTTGTGGTCGATCATGGGCGGTTTGCGGTGGATGCCCACGAGACCGATGTCGGAGCAGTGCACGGCACCACACATGTTGATGCAGCAGGCCAGGGAGATACGCACAGGAGCGGGCAGGCGCATGTTCTTGAATTCATCGAACAGCGTGTCCATGACCACCTTCACGGGACCTGTGGAGTCAGTGGCCGGGGTGTGGCAGTGCAGCCAGCCCTGGGTGTGCACGGGGTTGCTGATACCAGCACCTGTGCCGCCCACAGGGAACTTGTTGGAGCCGGCGGCAAACTTGCGGGAATTGAGGTCGTCCTTCAGGGCCTTGGCAGTTTCAAGGCTTTCGGTGATGAACTCAATGTTGTTACGGGTTGTCCAGCGCACATAGCCATCGGTGTACTTGTCGGCGATGTCACAGACTTCGCGGACAGCGGTGATGGACATGGTGCGGGTACCGGCGCAACGGACGGTGTACACCTTGTCACCGGACTCGGCCACATGCATGAGCAGGCCGGGTTCCAGGATTTCATGATAGAGCCACTTGCCAAAGTTCTTGGCAATGACGGGCGGGAACATGGAGTCGTATTTTTGGGGACCGATGTCCGTGATACGACCTTCCATGGGTTTTTGAGGATTGTACCCAGAAGAAATAAAAGCCATTGCTTTTTCCCCCTAAAATTAGCGTTGGTGACGAGAACGGTAGTCGGCGAGGTCGCGCTTGAAGCCGCCGGGAACTTCATCTTCCTTGAAGAAGATGTAGGGGTTGGCACGGGGTTCCTTCACGTGGAAGGCTTCGGCTTCGGTGTTTGTGACTTCGAGGAGTTTCTGGAAGGAAGCACGCTTCATGAGTTCGCCGAGGCGTTCACGGTTCTTGCCTTCTTCAATCCACCAATCCCAGATGTTTTCGATGATCTCTTTGAGTTCATCGTAGGGCTGTTCCACCTTCACGAAGGGAACGAGGAGGGAGCCCATCTGGGCGCCATCAACGACAGGGGCCTTGGCACCGCAGAGGACGCTGGCGCCGCGGTCATCACCAATGTGGAGAGCGCGGGGCATGGTGTCGATGCAGTGCATGCAGCGCACGCAGTTGGCGTTGTCAATGGTCAGCTTCTGACCATCCCAGCTCATGCAGTGGGTGGGGCAGCGATCAATGACTTCGGCCTGGATGTCAAACTTGCCCCAGTCACGACCGGAGTGGGCACCGGCGTTGGGAACAAATTCGCCACCGACGTAGGCTTTCACGGCGTCCTGATCAATCTTGATGTCATCACGCCAGGTACCCACGACTGCGAAGTCGGAACGGGCCATGGCGCAGACACAGCCATTGGGACAGCCGTCAAATTTGAACTTGAACTTGTAGGGGAAGGCAGGACGGTGCAGTTCGTCCTGGTAGTCTTCGGTCAGCTGATAACAGACGTCCTGGGTGTTGTAGCAGGCATATTCGCAACGGGACATACCCATACAGGCAGCGGGGGTACGCAGGTTGGAGCCGGAACCACCAAGGTCGTTGTTCATTTCGTGGGTCAGCTGATAGAAGATTTCTTCCAGCTGGGGAGTGGTCGTACCGATGAGAACGATGTCACCGGTGGAGCCGTGCATGTTGGTCAGGCCGGAACCACGCAGATCCCAGATGTCACACAGCTGGCGGAGGAATTTTGTGGAATAGAACTTACCGGAAGGCTGGGCAACACGAATGGTGTGGAAATGGGCCACACCGGGGAACATTTCAGGCTGGTCGCAGTAACGGCCGATAACGCCGCCGCCGTAACCGAACACGCCCACGATGCCACCGTGCTTCCAGTGGGTTTCCATATCCTTGTAGCTCAACTCCAGGAGGCCAAGAAGGTCTTCACAGCAGTCTTGCGGAATCTGATAGTCCAACCCATTGGGGTTCGCGGCGCGATGAGCAGCCTCTTGTTTGATGTCGGACACAACGCTCGGCCAGGGGCCTTGTTCCAGTTGGTCCAACAAGGGGGTTTCAAATTTCATTACCTTACCTCCAGGTGGTTTGGGCAATACCGTTTTTTAGCCATCTGCCGGCCTGCGGAACTGCCTCACAAGCAGCTTGAGCCTGAAAGAACACTCCATTCCTGCAGATGCATCTTAAGAACGACTAGCGCCAACGTAGACAATTTTTACTAGCTTGGCAACTGTATTTCTTTTTTCACAAGGATATTTGTGAAAAAAAGTTTTTAAAAGAATCTTTTGTTTTTTTTCTTGTGAAAAAAATATCTTGAACTGTGTCGAAGTCTTTAGCTCCTGATAGGCCATGTCAACGCTCATACTCCTCTGGCAGGCCTTTTCAGGGATGTTGTGACCACAGTACCTGCCATTCATGGTGGCCGCTTCCCTGAAATTGCCCCCTGCTTTCTTTCCTGCTACAAGGAGCCATTCGTCTGCAGCCAGTGCATCGGTCCCTGCGTCCACGGTATCGTGTCTCCTTGTCCCTTGCGAACATGTAGGGGGCGCAGGCAAGAAGCCAGGGACATGGCGTACGTCGGTTGTCTTGCGGATTTTTTCCGAAAGCCGGGTTCCTTCCGAAAGTCGGGAACACGGTAAAAGTATCCGCTCAGGGGGTAGTTGCAACTTAATAATTGCATAAAATCAGTGTGTTAGTTGTTGTAAGGCAACATAGCCTTGATCGATGTAATTTTCAGTTTTGCTATGTAATTTGCTGATTAAAGACTGCATTTTTTTAAGAATCTAATGTATTTTTCCAGAAATACATTGCACAGGCAAAAATCAGCAAACACTATCATACATTGAAATTATTGCGATTTTCTAGTGAGGTACCCCCTGAGCGGATACCGATAAAAGCCTTCGAAAAAAGCCCTGTAAAGAGGATATATATGGAAGACAGCAGAGGTCTCTACTATTACCCCAATCCGGCCCTGACCGCAGTCCGCGTGTATGTGCGTCGTGCGGAGGACGGAGGCATAGAGTTTTGCATGTGGGATGCCGAGCATCCCGAAGTCTGGGAAAAGCATGGCTGGATAGGCATGGAGACGATCAACATGGCCAGGGAGCTCTTTGCCGGAGAACATGATGACGGCTGGCATCCGGAGAAAATCTATGATGCTGCTGTGGCAGAGGCCCTTCTGAAGGAAAAGGAAAAGGCCAAGAAGTGAGCAATTACAGGCTTGCCAGCAACCACGAGTATTTTGTCCGCGATTTGCTCCGGGACTACTGTGCTGTCTATCTGGCCGTAGCCGAACAGCATGTGCGCTGTCGCAGGGATGGAAACATTTCCTATACCGTGGTGCGCACGCTCATAGGCGAAGCCATGAGCAAGGGGGTCTTCTGGCGTCTCAAGGACACGGCGCACTACCTGTTCCGCAACGAGGAATGGGGGAGACTGGAAGGTTCAAGGCAGAAATATGCCAGCATAGGCCGGCTCATTGACTGGTGCATCGGCTATGCCTTCCATGAGTGCAGCAAGCTTCGTGAAGATGCCTTTCAGGGACAGCACTATGCCATGCGCCTCATTCAGCTCGCACGCCATGACGAGCTCACCCAGCGTCTGGCGGCACCCCTGAAGCCTCTGGCAGGCCAGACTGCAGAGAGCAGCAAGCGCGAACTCAAGCGCATTCTGCATGTTCTGCGTGCGGGCATGCTGCTTCTCATACGCTTTCTTCCCTCTGCGTCCGAAAACTGCTGCCTTGCCCGCTGGCTGGCCACCGATCAGACACGGGTGCGCAAGGCGTTTCAGAATCTCTATCCAGCCCTGCTCAAGGCCCTGTACGGAGAGAACCCCGAGAGGATGTACACGCTGGCTGCCGTTGATTTTCTGGACTGCGGCCGGACAACCGAGGCCCGCAGCCTGCTCGGCCATGCCAAGGATCTGGGCTGCCTGGACGAGGACGGGGAGCGTCTGCTGCTTGCCATGGGCAAGGCTCGCATAGAGGAAACATTCAGCTGAGGGATACGCGGCTTCAGGGAGCCATGCATCGCACACACGGATACAGTCGTCGGAACCGTACAATTCTGTCAAAAGGAATGGAGGTCTTGCATGCCTGCCGCAGGTCTGAGTATCGCAGTACAGGAGACATGTCCGTTCAGGGGGAGAATGACCTTTCTCGTGCGGATGGCCTTCCTTGTGCCTGTTATTGCCATGGCCCTTGTTTTGGGCGGCTGTGGAAGCAAGCCCTCCATACGAACGCATGGTCCTGGTGTGGACGAACCCTATGTCGTGAACGGCAAGAAGTACTACCCGCTCTTCTCGGCCGAAGGCTACGAGGAGGAAGGCATGGCTTCCTGGTATGGCCCAGGCTTTCACGGCCGGCGGACGTCTTCCGGGGAAGAATACGATCAGAACGCCATGACGGCCGCCCACACCATTCTGCCTTTTCAGAGCGAAATAGAGGTGACCAACCTGCGCAACGGGCGTTCGGTCGTGGTGCGCATCAATGACCGCGGTCCCTTTGCGCGATCCCGCATCATTGATCTTTCCAGAGCTGCAGCCATGCGTCTCGACATGATTGGCACAGGAACCACCAGAGTGCGTCTGAGGCATGTGGGATCGAGGCCTGCCGTTTCGGCACCTGTGCCCCGGCAGCCAGTGGAAGGGATCTTCTATATTCAGGTCGGCGCCTTCGGAGACAGGGGCAATGCCGCAGCTGCCGTGCGCAAGGCCCGCAGAATGGGCATGCAGGCTGCCATACAGCCAGGCAAGCGTCTTTTGAAGGTCATGCTTGGTCCGTGGCAGGACCTGAACACGGCCAATGACAACCTGTGGCGGGTGCGCGAAAGCTTCCCCCAGGCCTTTGTCGTCAGTGAGGAAGACTGACGGATCCAGCCTGACAGGCCTGCATTCCTGACAATTTTGCAACCGATACCCGCATCAGGTACCGGCAGGCATTCTTTCTCCGATCCTGCAGCGTTGAGCAAGTGTTTGCAGGATCGGCATCTTGCAAAGGAGTTTTTCGATATGGCTATGCGTCTTTCCCGCTCCATCGTGGGCAAAGCTGAGGCTGATGCTGTCAGCAGAGTCATCATTGAGGATGGCTATCTCGGCATGGGAAGTGAAGTGCATCGTTTTGAAGACGAGCTGGCCGCCTATCTGGGCGTGCCGGCAGCCAGTCTGGCTACGGTCAATACAGGGACTGCTGCCCTGACGCTGGCCGTGGATGCGGCTGCACCCGGCAGGTTCGGTCAGGGGAAACGCGGCTCCGTGCTTGTGCCGTCCCTGACCTTTGTTGCCTCCTTTCAGGCCATAACCGCTTGCGGCTGCGAGCCCATTGCCTGCGAGGTCCTGCCCGAGACAGGCACCATTGACCTGGAGGATGCGGCCAGGCGCCTGAGAAAGGACACCTTTGCCATCATGCCCGTCTATTACGCCAGCAATCCATGGGGCATTGACGAGGTCCGCGCCTTTGCCGCAGAGCACGGCCTGCGCGTCATTGAAGATGCGGCCCATGCCTTCGGCTGCCGTCACAAGGGCAAAAAGGTGGGCAGCTGCGGCGATCTTGTCTGCTTCAGCTTCGACGGCATCAAGAACATTACCTCCGGTGAAGGAGGCCTTGTGGTGGCCTTCAGGGACGAGGAGGCAAGGACTGTCCAGGATACCCGCCTGCTTTCCGTGGAAAGGGACACGCAGGCTCGCTTCAGCGGCGGCAGAACATGGGATCCCGACGTGAGCAGACAGGGATGGCGCTTCCACATGAGCAATATCATGGCTGCCATTGGCCGGGTGCAGCTGGGCCGCCTGGAAGGCGAATTCATTCCTGCCAGAAAGCGTCTTGCCGCCCAGTACAGGGAAGAACTGGCAGGAGTTGAAGGCGTGGCCTTCCTCAGGCAGAGCCCGGATGACGACATAGTGCCCCATATCCAGGTTGTGCGGGTGCTGAACGGTCACATGCCCGCCGTGCGCCAGTACCTTCTGGACCACGAAATCCCTGTCGGTGTGCACTACAAGCCCAATCACCTGCTGACCTATTACGGTGCCGACCAGGCCGCCTGCCCTGTGACGGAACGACTGTACGGGGAACTCATGACCCTGCCGCTGCATCCTGGCCTCAGTACGGAGGATGTGAGCCTGGTGTGCACGCGCCTTCGCGAGGCGCTGAAGACCATTCGCTAGACCTGGATTGTCGAAAGTGCAGGCGTGCACGCCAATCTTTCCAGGCATGTCCTGCTCAGGATACGGAGTTTGTATGTCCTCTCAGCCAAAAGTCTCTGTCATCATGAACTGCTTCAACAGCAATGAACACCTGAAAAGTGCGCTGGACAGTGTCATGAGGCAGACCTGGACAGACTATGAAGTCATTTTCTGGGACAACTGCTCGACAGATGCAAGCCCGCAGACAGCCCAGGGCTACGGAGACAGGGTGCGCTACTTCCGGGGAACGGAAAAAGTGCCTCTGGGGGCAGGCCGCAATCTTGCTATAGCTCAGGCCAGGGGGGAATACATAGCCTTTCTGGACTGCGACGATCTCTGGGAGCCGGACAAGCTGGAGCGCCAGGTTGCACTCTTCGAGGCCAACCCCCGCACAGGCCTTGTGACGACAGACACCTGGGTCTTTGACGGCACGCGCAAGCTGCGCCGTTTTTTCGAGGGCGCGCAGCCGGCACGGGGCATGGTCTTTGCCGAGCTCATCCGCAGGCAGTGGATTTCCATGTCCTCGGCCATGGTGCGCAGGCAGGCGCTGGCCGGACTGACCGCAGATCCCGAAGCCTGGAATGGCGGCTGGTTTGACGAGCGTCTGAGTATGAGCGAGGAGGCCGATGTCTTCTACCGCATTGCCCATGACTGGGAGCTGGACTATGTGGATGCACCGCTCACCTGGTGGCGAGTGCACGGCCACAACAGCACCCTGCGCCGCTTTGCCGAATTTTCCAGGGAAACACGCTATATTCTGGCCAAGCATCTGCAGCTGTATCCGGACTACGCCAGGGAACATGCGGATCTGGTGACCCTTTTGCAGGAACGTGCCGACTTCGAGGAAGCCGTTGCCCTCTGGCAGCAGGGGGAAGGCCGCAAGGCCAGGACCCTGCTTGCGCCCTACGGCATGAAATCCAAAAAGATAGCGGCCTTCCGCATCTTGAGCTATCTGCCCAGACAGACCTTTGATGTGGCAGCACGTATCTATTTCGGGCTGCCGAAGCTTTTTTCCTGAAGGCGGCTGCTTGAGAATGTCCTGATGCAGGCAGCACAGCCCGCTGCCTGATGCGCCAACAAAGAAACAAGCCCCCCTGCCGGACAGTATCCGACAGGGGGGCTCAACATTGGGCCGGGCAGATGCGGCTAGTCCTTGCCCACGGTAAGGGCCGCCAGGAAGGCTTCCTGCGGAAGCTCCACATTGCCCATGCGCTTCATGCGCCGCTTGCCTTCCTTCTGCTTTTCCAGAAGCTTGCGCTTGCGGGTGATGTCGCCGCCGTAGCACTTGGCCGTTACGTTCTTGCGGAAGGGAGGAACCGTCTCTCGGGCAATGACCTTCTGACCGATGGCTGCCTGAATGGCCACCTCGAAGAGCTGGCGAGGAATGGTGCGCTTGAGCTTGAGTGCCAGGGCCCTGCCGTAGGGGTAGGCGCTGGATCTGTGCACAATGACGGCCAGGGCATCCACGGGGTCTCCGTTGAGCAGAATGTCCAGGCGGACAAGATCCGATTCCTTGTATCCTGCCGGTCTGTAGTCCATAGATGCGTAGCCCTTGCTCATGGACTTCAGCCTGTCAAAAAAGTCGTAGACGATTTCGGCAAAGGGCATTTCGTAGGTGATGATGACGCGGTTGGCTGCGGCATACTGCAGATTCTTCTGCATTCCGCGCTTTTCTTCGCACAGCTTCATGATATTGCCCACAAATTCATTGGGCACATGTATGTCCAGCGTCACATAGGGTTCATACAGGGTCTGCAGCCTGGAGGCATCGGGCAGATTGGCAGGATTGTGTATCTCCAGGGTTTCGCCCGATGTGGTGAGCGCACGGTAGATGACAGATGGGGCCGTGGCAATGAGCGAGACCTCGAATTCGCGTTCCAGGCGCTCCTGGATGATTTCCATGTGCAGGAGGCCGAGGAAGCCACAGCGAAAGCCAAAGCCCAGGGCCTGCGAGGTTTCCGGCTCAAACTGGAAGGATGCGTCGTTGAGCTGCAGCTTTTCCAGAGCCATTTTCAGGCTTTCATACTTGTCCGACTCGGAAGGGTAGAAGCCGCAGAAGACCATGGGCTGCACATCCTTGAAGCCGGGGACGGGCTGCAGGGCAGGCTTGTCAGCATGCGTGATGGTGTCGCCGACCCTAGCATCGCCAAGTTCCTTGATGGATCCACAGAGGAAGCCCACCTCTCCGGCATGCAGGGAGGGGATGTCCCTGGCTTCCGGAGAAAAGACACCAAGTCTCAGTACTTCGTATTCCTTGCCGGTATTCATGAGGCGGATGCGATCACTCAGGCTGATGGTGCCCTCGATGATGCGGAAGAGCACCACCACACCCTGATAGCTGTCGTACCAGGAGTCAAAGATAAGCGCCTTGAGCGGAGCGGCAGGATCGCCCTTGGGGGCAGGCAGACGTTCCACAATGGCTTCCAGAATCTCGGGCACACCGACACCGGTCTTGGCCGAGCATTCCAGAGCATCGGTGCAGTCTATGCCGATGATGTCCTCAATCTCCTCCTTGACAACGTCGGGCTGGGCCGAAGGCAGATCTATCTTGTTGAGAACGGGGATGATCTCCACGTTCTGATCCATGGCCAGATAGACATTGCCCAGAGTCTGGGCTTCCACGCCTTGGGTGGCGTCCACGACAAGCAGGGCGCCTTCGCAGGCGGCCAGGGAACGGGAGACTTCGTAGTTGAAGTCCACGTGGCCGGGCGTATCCAGGAGGTTGAACTCATAGACCGTGCCGTCCTTGGCTGTATAGGGGATGCGCACTGTCTGCGCCTTGATGGTGATGCCCCGTTCTCGTTCTATATCCATGCGATCGAGATACTGATCCTTGGCTTCCCTGGCACTGACGACCTTGGTCAGTTCCAGAATACGGTCGGCAAGAGTGGATTTCCCATGGTCTATATGGGCAATGATACAGAAATTTCGTATATGTTTAAGATCAGTCATGGCAATCCCTGTCAGGACATACAAGTATTGGGCAAAAAATGGTGTGTGACTGAAGCTGTTTTGGGAGACAGGGTCTGTCTTGTGCAGGAAAAAGCAAGCCTGTTCGCAAGGCAGTGACAGAACCTGGCAGCAAAGCGCCTTGAGCTGCGGCTTCAGGCAAGGACGGCGGAGAGAAAGCGGGCGGGATGGGCAGGATGCAGGCTCGGGAAGAGCCGGCAGGACGGGCAGGAATGAGAAGATCGGAGAAAGGACCAGGAAAAAGGATCCGGAAAGAAGGGCCCGGGGACTGAAGCGTGCAGCGCATGACGCTCACTAAACTTTTGCAGGAAGAAATTCAAGACCGCAGCCTTTGGCCAGAAACGTCCGGGTCTTCGTTCTCTGTCCTGTATTCCGAGCAAAGAAAAAGGAAGGTCGAAAATTGCTTTTCGACCTTCCTTGTTCTTGTTCAGTTACCTGCCGCAGATCAATGATGCCGCGCCAGAGAGAGGCGAACCAGGGCACGTTGCAGAGCTGCCTCTGCGCGTGTGTGGTCTATTTTATCGGACTTGTCTGCCAGGCGATCTTCAGCGCGTTTCTTTGCTGCTTCGGCTCTGGCAATATCAATATTTTCAGCCAGTTCAGCCGATTCAACAAGGACCGTGAGCACATTGTTGTTCACGTCAGCGAAGCCATTATTGACGAACACGAGGTGTTCTTCGTTGGATTCCGTCCTGTAGCGTAAAGCGCCGATTTTCAGGGCAGACAGAAGCGAGATGTGGTTCTTGAGCACGCCAAACTCGCCCGCAGCGCCCGGGCACACAGCCGCAACGACTGGGGTGCTGAGCACGGTCTTGTCCGGCGTCACAACTTCAAGCGTAAGTTCGCTCATTGCGTACTCCTTCTGTGCCGTAGGATCGGGCTACTTTTCACTGGCACGACGCTTTTCGGCTTTCTCCACGGCCTGGCTGATGTCGCCAAGCATGTAGAAATCGCTTTCTGCAAGATCGTCGTACTCGCCATCAAGAATGCCCTTGAAGCCCTTGATGGTGTCTTCGACCTTAACGTAGGCACCAGGTGTACCGGTGAAGACTTCAGCCACGTGGAAGGGCTGAGACAGGAAGCGCTGGATACGACGTGCACGGGCAACGGTGAGCTTGTCTTCGTCGGACAGTTCGTCCATGCCCAGAATGGCGATGATATCCTGCAGTTCCTTGTACTTCTGCAGCACCTGCTGGACGCGGCGTGCCACCTGGTAGTGTTCCTGACCCACAACATCGGGAGAGAGGATGCGGGAGGTGGAGTCCAGGGGGTCCACAGCGGGGTAGATACCAAGTTCTGCAATCTGACGGGACAGCACGAGGGTACCGTCAAGGTGCGAGAAGGTGGTGGCCGGAGCGGGGTCGGTCAAGTCGTCAGCGGGCACGTAAACGGCCTGCACGGAGGTGATGGAACCCTTTGTGGTGGAGGTGATGCGTTCCTGCAGGGCACCAAGGTCGGTACCAAGGGTGGGCTGATAACCCACGGCCGAAGGCATGCGACCGAGGAGTGCGGACACTTCCGAACCAGCCTGAGTGAAACGGAAGATGTTGTCGATGAAGAGGAGCACGTCCTGATTTTCTTCATCGCGGAAGTATTCTGCGCAGGCAAGAGCGGTCAGAGCCACACGAGCACGGGCTCCCGGAGGCTCGTTCATCTGGCCGTAGACCAGCGTGGAACGCTCCAGAACGCCGGCTTCCTTGAGTTCGTGGTACATGTCGTTGCCTTCACGGGTACGCTCACCAACACCGGCGAACACGGAGTTGCCACCGTGGGCTTTGGCGATGTTGTTGATCATTTCCATGAGGATAACGGTCTTGCCCACGCCTGCACCACCGAAGAGGCCCATCTTGCCGCCCTTGGGGAAGGGAACGAGCAGGTCAACGACCTTGATACCGGTTTCGAGCAGTTCAACCTTGGTGTTCTGCTCGGTGAAGGAGGGAGCGGGCCTGTGGATGGGATAGTACTTCTCGGCATTGATGGGGCCGAGTTCATCCACGGGACGACCAAGCACGTTCATGATGCGGCTGACAGAGGCTTTGCCAACCGGGACCATGATGGGGTGCCCAGTATCCACGACTTCCATGCCGCGAACAAGTCCTTCCGTAGCATCCATGGCGATGGTGCGGACAATATTGTCACCCAGATGCTGGGCAACTTCACAGACGAGGTCCGGGGCATTTTCGTTGTTGGTGTTTTTGATCTCCAGTGCTGTGAAGATGGCTGGCAGCTTGCCGCTGTCAAACTCAACGTCCACCACAGCGCCGATGACCTGGACTATTTTACCAATGTTTTTTTCTTCCATGTTGGCTCCTTACCCATTCTGCGCTTCCGCTCCACCGACGATGTCGATGAGCTCACTGGTGATGGAAGCCTGCCTTGTCTTGTTGAACAGCAGTGTCAGCGAGTTGATGAGATCCGTGCAGTTGCGTGTGGCATTGTCCATGGCAGCCATGCGCGCTGCATGTTCACTGGCAGAGGTGTCCAGCATTCCCCTGTACGTCTGAACCTTGAGGTACTGCGGCAGGATGACTCCAAGCAGCTGTTCCTCGTTGGGTTCATAGAGATACTCACAATGGGGCCCTTCTGGGGCCTGATTGGAATTTTCGTCCGCCGTGGGGGTCTCGAAAGGCAGAAGCTGCAGGACACGCGGGGGCTGCTGAGCCATGGAGACGAATTCGCCGTAGATCAGATAGACTTCGTCTATTTCCTCGGTTTCGTAACCGTGGATGACTGTCTGGGCCACAGAGCTCGCTAGGGAGAAGTCCAGCGACCCCATGTGTTCTCCATAGCTGTCCAGCATTTCCACTTCCGGCAGACGGCGCAGGGCGTCACGACCCTTGCGACCGACGCAGATGGCTTTCACCTTCATGCCGGCAGTCGTTTTCTCGCGGACAAGCTTGAGAGCCTTGTCGATGATGGCAGCATTGAAACTGCCACACAGACCCCTGTCCGAAGTGATGACGATAAGTGCGCAGCTCTTGTGCTCCTTGTGTACCTCGAGAAGAGGATGGGAAGCACCGTCAACCTTGCTCGCCAGTTCGGTCAGGACGGATTTGTATTTGCTTGCAAAGGGGCGGAAACGTTCAATGCGGGACTGGGCACCGCGCAGCTTTGCGGAGGCCACCATGTTCATGGCCTTCGTAATCTGCTGGGTCTTTCCGACACCTGCAATTTTCATTTTGACATCTTTCAGAGAAGGCATGGCACCTCCGTGTTAGGCTGTATAGCCCTGCTTGAAAGACTCAATGGCGCTGTTGAGCTGCGCCTTGACGTCATTGTCAAGCACCTTCTTATCCCGGATGGCCTCCAGAATCTCCTTCTTCGTGTCGCGCATGTAGGTGAGGAATTTGCTTTCGAAATCTCTCACGTTCTCGACTGCAACGTCATCCAGGTAGCCGTTGGTGGCTGCGTAGATGGAGGCAACCTGTTCCTCGGCAGGCATGGGCTGGTACTGGGGCTGCTTGAGCAGTTCCACGAGGCGGGCGCCACGTTCCAGCTTGGCCTTGGTGGCCTTGTCCAGGTCGGAACCGAACTGAGCGAAGGCAGCCAGTTCACGATACTGGGCGAGGTCAAGACGCATGGTACCGGCAACCTGCTTCATGGCCTTGATCTGAGCGGCGCCACCCACACGGGAGACGGACAGACCAACGTTGATGGCGGGACGCACACCGGCATTGAAGAGGTTGGGTTCCAGGTACACCTGGCCGTCGGTAATGGAAATAACGTTGGTGGGGATGTAGGCGGAGACGTCGCCGGCCTGGGTTTCGATGATGGGCAGAGCGGTCAGGGAGCCGCCACCCAGGGTATCGTTCAGCTTGGCAGCGCGTTCCAGGAGACGGGAGTGCAGATAGAAGACGTCGCCGGGGAAAGCTTCACGTCCGGGAGGACGGCGGAGCAGGAGGGACATCTGTCTGTATGCAACAGCCTGCTTGGAAAGGTCATCGTAGATGATGAGAGCATGCTGGCCCTTGTCACGATAGTATTCAGCCATCGTGCAGCCGGTGTAGGCGGCGATGTACTGCAGGGGAGCAGGCTCGGAAGCAGTAGCGGAGATGATGGTGGTGTATTCCATGGCTCCGTACTTGCGAAGGGTGTCGGCAACCAGGGCCACGGTGGCCTTCTTCTGACCGATTGCGACGTAGAAACAATGGATGTCCGTATTCTTCTGGGCAAGAATGGCGTCTATGCAGACAGCCGTCTTGCCGGTCTGACGGTCACCAATGATGAGTTCGCGCTGGCCACGGCCGATGGGGGTCATGGCGTCAATGGCCTTCAGGCCGGTGGGCATGGGTTCGCACACGCTCTTGCGGGCGATGATGCCGGGGGCCTTGATTTCCACTTCGCGCACTTCGGAGGTGTCAACGGGACCGAGACCGTCAATGGGCTGACCAAGGGGGTTCAGCACGCGGCCCATGATGGCTTCGCCAACGGGCACGGAGAAGATCTTGCCGGTTCTCTTGACCGTATCGCCTTCCTTGATGCCCGTGTCGGAGCCAAGAAGGGCAACACCCACATTGTCTTCTTCCAGGTTGAGGACCATGCCCATGACGCCACCGGGGAACTCGAGGAGTTCCATGGCCATGGCATTTTCCACGCCATAGACGCGTGCGATACCGTCACCGACGTAGAGCACGGTGCCGGTTTCGCTCATTTCTACGCGCTGGTCGTAATTCTGGATTTCATCTTCGATGATTTTGCTGATTTCGTCTGCTTTAATCTGCATGTGCTAATTACCCCTCTTGAGCGTACTCCTCAGGATCTCCAACTGTGCACGCAGGCTCGAATCCAGGATTCGATCGCCCACCTTAAGGACGACTCCGCCCAAGATGGCCGGATCCACATCAAAGGTGAGTTCCAATGCTGCACTGGCCTTTGCTTCAAGTTCTGCCTTGACAGATTTTTGTTTAGCCTGTGACAGGGGAATGGCGGTTGTGAGCGTTCCACGAATGACGCCCTTGGCCTCGTCAAGCAGTTTGGTGTAGGCCTGGACAATGCTGCGATAGTACGGCAGGCGTTCCTTGTCAGCCAGAAGATAGCAGAAGTTACGCGTAACGGTATCGCAGCCTATTTTATCAAGAAGATCGGCAAGGACCTTCTTTTTTTCAGCGACTGTAAAGATAGGGCTCTTAAAGACATTATCCAGAACGGGATTTTCATCAAGCATGCCTTTCAGCTGCAAGAATGTTGCTCCGCGTGTGGAAATTACGTCGTTGCCTTCCTGCATTCCCAGTTTGAAAACAGCGCTGGCGTAACGACGGGCAATGCGTTTGTCGGTCATTGCAGCACCACCTTCTTCAGGGAGTTGTCAATAAGTTTCTCATGTTTGCTCTTGTTAAGCGTCTTGAGAAGCTTGTCACGGGTGGCATCAATCAGCTCGTCGGCAATGGTAGCACGCATTTGCTGAACAATGCTCTGGCCTTCACTTTCTGCAGTGACATGAGCCATGGCAACGATCTGCTTGGCCTGCTCCTGAGCCTGGGCGATGATGTCCTGCTTCAGTGCTTCAGCCTGAGCTCTGCTTTCCTCAAGGATAGCTGCCCTTTCAGCCTCGAGATTGGCAATGCGCTTCTCGATTTCGGCTAAACGGGCCTGGGCCTGCTCACGCTTGGCGGTCAGATCATCAATACCGTCCTTGATGCTCTGCTTGCGTCCCCTGAAGAAGTTGACGCACAGCTTGCCAACAAAGTGCCAGAGAATGGCAATGAAGATGACAAGGTTGACGACACGCCAGGCGAAGTCTCCCCAGGGGAGCTCATGGCCGCCTTCCGAGGCCATGGCAGGGGCGGCGAAGAGAAGGCCTGCAGCACAGACTGCGGCCATCATTCCCACCATGGCTGTACACACATGTTTCTTCCTCAATGCATCCCACCTCCTGTTATCTACCTGTCTCGCCCCAGCCGGGACTAACCCAGAACACGAGTGGCGAGTTGCTGGGAAAAACTGTCGACCTTGGCACGCAGTTCCTTGAGGGACTCTTCAGCCTCGGCATTCAACCGGGCGCGTGCTTCACCAAGGATGCCCTGAGCTTCTTTTTGTGCCTCGTCAAGTACGGCCTGCTGTTCTTTCAAGCCGGCGTTGCGGCCTTCCTCACGGTTTGCCGCAGCGTCCTGACGTGCCTTTACCAGCTGTGCTTCGTACTCGTCGAGACTGCTCTGGGCCTTGCTGGCAAAGCCATCGGCATCACTGTTCAGATTGGCCATCATGGCCTTTCTTTCACTAATGATTTTGCGAATGGGCTTGATGAGCAGATAGTTGAGAACGACAATTGTGATCAGAAAATTCACAAGCTGAAAAAGCAATGTTATGTTGAGATCCAGCACGTTCCATCCTCCTCGGAAAAGAGTGGCAGGCATTACGTTAATTTAGGTTTATACTAGCTCTAACTTTCTGTGTCAATGTGTTTTTGGGAGAACATGTCCTTCATTGAGAACTTTTTTTCTTTTTCCCGTAATTCCAAAAGATTGAAGAATTGCCTCCGGCAGAAGCCCGGGCAAAACCCGGCTTCGGAGTCCCTGAAAACGGCAAAGCCAGGACGCTGTCTGTGACCTGGCTTTGGCTTGGAATTTTTCGGATTTTAAATTGAAGGAGATCTCAAATTGTGGAGAAAAATCCTGTTTTTTATGAAAACAAGAGTCTTCTTAGTGGATTTATTACAAAAAGGAGAAAAAAGTAGAGCAATTTTTCTCCTGATTGTAACAAGAAAGAGTTCCGCCCTTTTTCATGGGGCAGACTGGAAAAGTGTGCAGGGAACAGTGTGATATCCTTCGGATTTTCCTGACAAATCCCGCAAGTCTCCATTACTGCAAAAAGCGTGATTGCAAGATCTGGTTTCGGGAATGCGAGCCTGTACAGCGATTAGTGTCTTGATATTTCTTTATCAATCTCCGATCTCGTGTGACTTGAGTAGTTTGAGAACAATTTCACACAAAAGGGACGGAGATTGTGAGCCATCAAGGCAGGTGTGGGCGCAGGCCAGATAGAGCGGCTCGCGGCTGCGAACCACGTCGGCCACTTCCTCCTGCAGGCCCGCGCCAGTGAGAGATGGACGCTGAGCAGCCTTGGGATCGGCTGCCAGACGGCGGACCAGTTCGGGTACGGGAACTTGCAGGTAGAGACAGAGGCCCGTGTCGTGCAGAAGCCTGCGGTTCTCCTCCCTAAGCACAATGCCGCCGCCTGTGGAGATGATGGCCGTCCCAGCGCCAGAGGTTTCTTCAATGACCTGTCTGAGTGTCCGGTGTTCCTCCTCGCGGAAGCGGTCCCACCCTTCCCTGGCCACAAAGTCGGCAATGCTGCCACCTGTGCGCGAGCAGAAGACCTGGTCGGTATCCAGAAAGACGGCCTGGCAGGCTGTTGCCAGGGCTGCACCAACGGTTGTCTTGCCGCAGGCCCGAGGTCCTGTGAGATAGATGCGCTGCATGGTGCTGCCTACAGGACAGTGACGCCGTTTTCCTCGACCAGAACTGTGACTTCCAGACGAACACCGCACTGGCCGGGGTAGTAGAGACCAGGTTCCACGGTGACGGTCATACCTGGATCCAGGGTTCCCTCGGAGTAGATGTGGAAGGAGGGTAGTTCATGGGTATCCAGACCAACACCGTGTCCGAGACCGTGGGTGAAGTGTTCCTCGACGCCGGCCCTGCGGAAGACGTCCTGGGCGTAGCGGGCGAGTTCTGCCAGGGGCAGACCTGGTTCCATGTGCTCCAGGACAGACCTCTGGGCTTCGGCCACAAGCTCCCTGGTCCGGGCAAAGAGATCGCTTTCCTCGTCTCCGAACCAGAAGGAACGCGTCTGGTCGGAACAGTAGCTGTCCACTCGGCAGCCCACGTCCAGCAGTACGCCCGTGTTGGCCACAAGGGGTCTCTGAGACGGCACGGCATGAGGCAGTGCGGCATTGGCTCCAAAGGCCACAATGCTCGGAAAGGCCAGTTCGCTTGCCCCGTGTTCCCTGAAGTAGCGTTCAATCTGCCAGCTCAGCTCTGCCTCGGTCATGCCCTCCTTCAGGATGCCCGGGACCCATTTCAGCATGGCATGGTTCAGTGCAAAGGATTTCCTGAGGGCTTCCTGCTCTTCCGCATCCTTGTGGAGTCTCAGCTGTTCCACCAGACCATTGCAGGCCTCAAGCGGCCGGGCTGCGGTCAGGGTGCGGGCCAGTTCCGCATTCATGCTGCGGGATTCGAATCCTATACGTGCGCCGCTCTGGGCCAGAATCTGCTTCAGCGTCTCGACAAGGTTCCTGTGGTAGATGACAAGGCCCTCTTCCGGCCAGAACTGCCTGGCGGCATCTTGGTACCTGGGGTCCGTGATGAGATAGTCCTTGCCTGAACGGGTAATAACAAGGCAGCCGGAGCTTTCGTTGAACTGTACATCATGCAGCTCGAAGCCCGAGAGGTAGAATCTGTTGCTGGGATTGCTGATCAGAAGGGCATCAAGGGAGCGCTCTGCAAGCAGTTCACGCAGACGCTCTCGTCTCTGGACATGGGACATGGGTGAACTCCCTCATATATATAGGTTCAGTGTCGGAGAAGAATACGTGTGCGGCCCTCATGGTACGGCCCCTGGGAAGAGGACTGCGAGGACAGGAAGGCGAGACTGGGCGGCTAGCCTTGCTCGTCGTGCGGCTGCGGCGGGCGCAGGGTTCTTACAAGCTCCCTGTTGGCAGCAAGAAAGCCAAGTTCCCCTGCCCTGTGATGGTCCTGCCAGCAGATGTTCTGACCCTCACGCGGCCGGGGCTCGCCGGCAAAGGACGTGACATGAAAAAAGTGCAGGCATACTTCAAGGCCGTCTTCGGGATAGCAGTGCGTGAAGGTGCACAAGGGCTGACTTTGCAGCACATGAATCCCCAGTTCTTCCTCAAGTTCGCGCTGCAGGGCATGGGCAGCGTCTTCACCAGGACGGATTTTGCCTCCGGGAAATTCCCAGAAGCCTGCCTGCACTCTGCCTGCCGGTCTCTGGCAGCAGAGGATGGTCTTCCCCCTCCAGATGATGCCTGCGGCGACATCCACACGGCGCAAGGCTGGACTGTTCTTCACAACACAACTCCCTTCAGTTCCGGACACCACAGGGTCTGGGATCATGACAGACTCTGCGGCTATTTGCCTGCGTCCTTTTCTGCTGCGGCAATCTCCTGCTCCAGACTGTCCAGCCTGACCAGCAGGTCTTCGCACAGGGCCTTCAGCTCCTCATATCTAGCAAGAAGCTTCGTTGAGCGATCCTTGTCGGCATAGGTGTTCGGATCGGCCAGCGCCTGCTCGGTTTCCTGCTCCTCGGTCATGGCCTCGTCAAGTTCCCTTTCAAGCCTGGCGTACTGTTCCTTGAGGGGCTTGAGCTTCTTGTGCAGGGCATTGCGGGCTTCGGCCTGTTCGCGGCGCAGGCGCTTTGCCTCGTCCCTGCTCAGACCCGTTTTGGAACCGGCGTCCCTGTCCTCCCTGGCTGCAGCAGGCTGAGCGGTCTGGACTTGGGCTGGAGCTTCCTGAGCAGCCTGCTGGGCATGGTGGATTTCGTCGTATTCGGCAAAGGTGGCGTAGTTGTGGATGCCCTCCTCGTCCAGGGCCCAGATTTCGCACTCTGTCTCGCTCAGCAGCCAGCGGTCGTGGGCCACCATGACCAGGGTCCCCTCGTAGTGCTTCAGGGCACTGGCCAGCGCTTCGCGGCTTTCAAGGTCCAGATGGTTGGTCGGTTCGTCCAGAAGCAGCAGGTTGCAGCGCTTGAGGAACAGGGAAGCAAGGACCAGACGGCATTTTTCTCCACCGGACAGGTTGCCGATGAGTCTGTCAAAGAAGTTCTGCCCAAGCAGGAAGAGCCCGAGCACGCTCATGAGTTCCTCTTCCGTGGTATGCGGATCGCTCATGCTGCGCATCTGGGCAAGAACCGTCATGTCGGGACGGAGCAGTTCCATCTGATGCTGGGCATAGTAGCCGACCCTGACACTGGTGCTGCGCTGCAGTATGCCGCCCGTGGGGGCCAAGCGCTCGGCGAGCAGCTTGATCAGGGTGGACTTGCCGCAGCCATTGTGTCCCACAAAGGCCACGCGCTGGCCGTTATACACCGAAAAGTTCAGTTGGGGCCACATGCGCTTGCCGTCCGGGAAGTGGAATTCGAGATCTATGGCATGGAAGATGAGCTTTTCGGCATGGGGCGGCTGCGGCCAGCTGAACTTGAGTTCCTTGCGTTTGGGTTCCGGTCTGTAGCCCTCAAGTTCCTTTTCCAGCTTCTTGACCTGTTTGAGCCTGGAGCCGGCCTGTCTGGCCTTGGTGGCCTTGTAGCGGAAGCGATCCACAAAGGCCATTTTCTTTTGCAGGTCTTCCTGCAGAGCCTTGCGCTCCCGTTCCCTCTGCACCTCGTATTCTTCCTGCAGTTTCAGGAACTGCGAATAGGTGGCCTTGCGGAACAGGGGCTTGCTGCCGCCAAGGTACAGGATATGGGAGCTCACATGGTCCATGAAGACGCGGTCATGGGCCACGAAGATGAGCACGCCCTGGAAGCTCTTGAGAAAGTCTTCCAGCCACTCCACTGCATCAATGTCCAAGTGGTTGGTCGGTTCGTCCAGGAGAAGAATGTCGGCTCCGGCCGTGAGAATGCGTGCGAGCTTAGCACGCTCTCTCCAGCCGCCGGACAGTTCGCCCAGGGGCTTGTTCCATTTCTCCTGGGAAAAGCCCAGCCCCGAGAGAACGGTCTTGGCCCGCTGCTCGGGATTGTAGCCGAAGCTTGCTTCAAGCTCGCTCTGCCTGTGCATGAGCTGCCTGATGCGCTCTTCATCCTTGTCCCTTGTTGCCTGTTCCCATTCAAGCCAGAACTCGTTCCAGTCGTGCACGACATCGAGCACATAGGTCAGCAGGGGGGTCTGCTGGGCTTCTGGTGTCAGTTCCTGTTCCACATAGCCAAGGCGTGTTCCCGAAGGAATGAGAACGCGACCCGAATCCGGCACTTCAATGCCGGCAATGAGACGGAGCAGGGTTGATTTGCCCATGCCGTTGGGGCCACAGACACACAGATGCATGCCTGATTCTATATCCAGGGAAAAGTTGGTGAAGATGTCCCGTCCGCCAAAGGCCTTGGAAATTTCATGGAGCGTTATTTTCATCACTAAATATTGGCGCAAAGCCCCCTGCATCTCTGCAGGGGGCGAAAGCACTCTTGTCCTTGTCTTGAGTTCTGTAGGCGTATGGTTTTTGCACGAGCCCTCAGGCTCGTGCCTTTCTGGCGAAAGTTCCTAGAGCAGCTGTCTCTTTTTGTACCCGGCCACAGCTTCCTCCATGCCAGTTGCCAGATCCATGGCAGGAGCAAAGCCGAGTTCGGAGACAATGCGGCCATTGCAGCCAATCCAGCCGCACTGTCTGGCCTCGCGAAACTTGTCCAGGTTCCAGTTCGGGGCCCTGCCCTTGGAGGAGAAGAGTCTGCTTGTCAGAGTGGCCGCACCCGAGCTGGCCAGGGCCGCAAGCCCCATGAACCAGAGCGGCAGGGGGATGAGGTGCGCTTCCCTGCCCAGGGCCTTGGCAGCCTGCCTGTAGAAGTCGGCCATGGTCACGGTCTTGCCGTCGCTCAGATGGTAGATGCCTTGTGCCCTGGGCTCACAGACAAGCAGAATGGCCCGGGCCACGTCATCCACATGGATGACGGACACGGGGAAAGGACGCCCGAGTCCGGGCAGGACGCCTACACCTTTTGCAAGGCCGCGGAACACGGGCAAGAGTCCGAGATCGCCCGAACCGTAGATAATGGGGGGCCTGAGGATGACTAGGCGGTCTTTTGCGGCACTGTGCAGAATATTCTCGGAAAGGTACTTGGACCAGCCGTAGGCAGACACCGGGCAGCAGGCCTCTTCCTCTGTCCTGCCCGGGTCGCGGTCGCAGGGGCCTGCGGCTGCGAGGGAGGAGACGAGGATGACACGCCTGGGCCCCCTGTTTCCGAGAGTGTGCAGCATGCCTGCCAGGTTCTGGGCCACGCCACAGTTGTCCTTCAGGTAATCCTGCCAGCCCAGGCCGAACAACAGGGCTGCCATGTGGATGAAGATGTCACACTGGGCAAGTTCATCCAGGAAGTCTGTGCTGTTGCGCAAATCCGTGCGCACAACCGTGACCGTGTCTGGAAGATGCGAGGTTCTGGAGGAAGACCGGCACAGGAGGGTGACCCTGGCACCGGCGTCAAGGAGCATGGGCACAACCCTGCTCCCCACAAAGCCGGTTCCGCCGGTGAGAAGAACCCGCTTGTTCTGTAACACTGAGCTGTTCACACGATGTCCTTGCGGAAGAGCCTGTACCGCTTGCAGAGCTGTCCGCCGAAGTCTTCAATCAGATCATCTACGGCAACGTTGTCTTCCAGAACCCAAGACCCCTCGACCCACTTGAAGTCTGGAGATGCCTTGGCCTGGGTGAGCATGAAGTCAAAGAGCAGGAGGGGCAGTCCCAGAAGGCGGAACTTTTCGCGTATGCCGAAGAGCATGATGCGGTAGCCTTCCTTCAGTTTCCTGCGGGTTTTGAAGTAGTGCCAGGGCGCCAGCAGTCCCAGTCGGCCGTTGAGGCGCTTGAGCAGGGGATTGAAATTGGGCAGGGCCACCATGCCGCCTGCGGCCTCGCCCTCATGGAAAAAGAGGACAAAAAAGCGCGAATCTAGGTAGGAAACCAGTTCCTTGACCAAGGCCTGCGACTCCCGATCCGAAAGCGGGGAGAAGCAGAAGTTCTTGGCCCAGGACTCGCTATAGATGTCCAGCATGGTGCGGACATCCTCGGCGAGGGTTGCCTTTGTGGACTGCCTGTAGGTGAAGTCACCCTTGTCCTTGAGTCTTTGGAGCTCCTGGTCAAGCCAAGGGGCCAGATGCAGGGTCTCCTTGTAGATATGGTAGGCGAAGAGATCCTGTTCCTTGCGGAAGGCCCATGCATTGAACAGATCCAGATAATAGGGCGGATTCCAGGGCATCATGAGCCCAGGGGAAATGTCGAAGCCGTCCACAAGAAGTCCGCAGGTATAGTTGGTGGACGGGTTTAGGGGACCGCGCTGAAAGTGCATGCCCTGTTCCCTGTGCCAGTCCCTGGCCCTGGCAAAAAGGGCAAAGGCTGCTTCCCTGTCCTGCTGGCATTCGAAAAAGCCGATGGCTCCGCAGCTCTCCCCGGCATAGGCATTGGCCTTGTCGTCCACAATGGCAGCTATGCGCCCCACGGGGCGCGAGTCGCGGAAGGCAAGGAAGAGTTCGCGCCGGGCCGTTTCCCAGAAGGGATGCCTGCCCGGCGTCAGAAGACTGATGTCGTCCTTCCTGAGGCTCGGGACCCAGGGGTCCGATTCCCTGTAGATGGACCAAGGCAGGTCCACGAAGGTTTCCAGAAGCTGCGGCGTGGTGACCGGCACAATTTGTACGGACAAGGCTGACCTACCCTAGTGAAAGCATGCTGCGTATGTCGTCCAGGTGGCGAATGCCGTATTTTTCCATGGCGCGGGGCAGTTCTTCCACAATGTGGAAGGCCGCATCCGGGCGCATGAAGTTGGCCGTGCCTATCTCGACGGCACTGGCACCAACGAGCAGGAATTCCAGCACATCCTCGGCAGAGGTGATGCCGCCGATGCCGATGACCGGAATATTGACGGCATTGGACACCTGCCAGACGCAGCACAGGGCCACGGGCTTGATGCAGGGGCCGGACAGGCCGCCGACAATGTTGGCCAGACGGGGACGTCTGGAACGCAGATCCACCGACATGCCGAGCAGGGTATTGATGCAGGAAATGCAGTCTGCACCGGCATCCTCGACGCTGCGGGCTATCTCGGCAATGCTTGTGACATTGGGGGAAAGCTTGACAATGACGGGTTTGTTGGGGGCGTTGTTGCGCACGGCCCTGGTGACCTTGGCGGCCTGGGCAGGATCGGCACCGAAGATGGACCCGCCTTCCTTGACGTTGGGGCAGGAGATGTTCACTTCCAGGGCCGCCACGCCTTCCATGGCATTGAGCTCTGCAGCCAGGGTGCCGAATTCCTCGGCAGACGTGGCATACATGTTGACAATGATGGGCACTTCCTTCCAGGGGAGATTGGGCAGCTTCTGCGTGCGAAACACTTCCAGGCCGTCGTTTTGCAGACCGATGGAATTGAGCATGCCACAGGGGGTTTCGGCAATGCGCGGGCAGGGATTGCCGTGCCTGGGCTTGAGGGAAATGCCCTTGACAATGATGCCGCCAAGGGAGGTCAGATCGCCGAAGCGTGCGAATTCGGTGCCATAGCCAAAGGTCCCTGAAGCGGTCAAGATGGGATTTTTCAGAGTCAGGGTCTGCTTGGGTCCTGCAAGGGTAACAGCAAGTTCGTTATGTTTCACCAGTCTTTTCGGACAGCCGGACAGTAGTTCGTACAGGACGGTTCCGTCGGGGGCTGTACCGCCTCCAGAAAAAGAACGTATGGAAAGTCGGGGCCAGCTGCGTGCGACAGACGGGCCGTTCAGCCAAGAGGGTGCAGCGTTTTTCAGGCAAGCTCAATCTGGTCCGCCCAGAAGACGGGGCCCTGTGTGCAGCACTGCACGGGCGCATTGCGGTGTGCCGCATCCGGCCAGGCGTCAGTGGTACGCACAACACAGCCGAGGCAGGCACCAACGCCGCAGGCCATCTTGTTTTCCAGAGAGAGCTGCAGCCTGGCGTGATATTCCTTGGCAAAGCCCTGCACGGTCTTGAGGAAGGGCAGCGGACCGCAGGCCAGGATGAGCCCCTTCTGGGAGGCGTATTCCTTGATGCGTTCCTGCAGGGTGAAAATGAAGTTGTCCAGATCTCCGGGAACGGATTCGCGGAGCGTGTCCACGGGGATGTGCTCGTTGATGCTGTCCACGGGATAGCACTCCAGGGGATCCCTGTGCCCGAAGAGCATGGAAATGTTCCAGGCCTTGGGGTGCTCGGCCACGTAGCCGATGAAGGGTACGATGCCCATGCCGCCGGCAAGGAGCAGGGTCGGTGTGTCCGGCTCCACGGCAAAGCCGTTGCCAAGCGGTCCCCATACGCGGACCTTGTCCCTGGGACGCAGGTGGGCCATCTGCTCCGTTCCCCTGCCTGCAACCTGGAAGAAACAGATGAGGTGCTGGGGACGGATGAGACAGATGCCGAGGGGACGGCCCCAAGGCATTTCAAGCCCGAAGGATTGGGGTCGGATCATGAGGAATTGCCCCGGTTTCCATTCTTTCCAGTCTGGAGGCGAAAGACGTAGTGCAAAGTATCTATGCACGGGATCGGCAAGACCGAAGGGAACAAGATCGAGGACTGTGAGCTCACAGCAGTCAGTTGTAGGAACCATAGACAACCTCATGAAAGCAGAACCGGCAGTCGGCAGGCAGGGATGCTGCCGACTGCCCCCTGGCCGGGGCAAACAATAATTTTTCGTGACCAGACTCAGAACACTATGTCACAGGCAGCAAGAAAAGGCAAAAGTGGCACGATGCCGGAAAAATACAGGTCCTGCAAGAGGATGGAAGGACGAGGGACAGCCGGTCCCGGGCACTGCCTAAAACCTGTCCGTCCTCATGCCTGTTCCCGGGGATGGGAGATAAAAAAAATCCCTGGGTAGGATTCACAAGAAATAAAGTATTCTCAGTATGTTGACACGAAAAGATCTTGGAGCTTTGGACAGGGCATGCTTTACTTGCAGAGTCAGAGCGTATATTAGTATAGATTCACACGTATTCCTCTGACTTGCGTCTGTTCTGGACGTTTCCTGACAGGGGAAGGTGTCCGTGCTCTGTGTCTTGCAGCCAGGGCACCCCTCTCCCGGCCCGTCATGCGGCTGAAGAGAATGTCCAAGGAGGAACACTACAATGGGTAAGATGACAGTAGCTGTTTGCGGCGCCACAGGTGCAGTGGGCAGAGAAATGTTGAGTACGCTCCATCAGCGTCAGTTTCCCGCTACGGAAGTCGTGGCCTTCGCCTCTTCCCGTTCTGCCGGAACCACAGTGCCGTATGGGGACAAGGAGTTGACGGTTCGCGAACTGAAGGAAGACAGCTTCGAGGGCATTGATCTGGCACTTTTCTCTGCCGGCGGCAGCACGTCGACCAAGTTTGCTCCCTATGCGGCCAAGGCCGGCTGTGTTGTCGTGGACAACTCTGCTGCCTGGCGCATGGATGATCGCTGTCCCCTGGTGGTTCCCGAAGTAAACCCCGAGGATCTTTCCTGGCACAAGGGCATCATTGCCAACCCCAACTGCTCCACCATTCAGATGCTCGTGGCCCTGAAGCCCATCTATGACGCCGTGGGCATCAGGCGCATTGTGGTGTCTACCTACCAGGCCGTTTCGGGCACGGGTCAGAAGGGCATTGCCGAACTGGAAAAGCAGGTACGCGATCTCTTCAATGGCAGGGACATCGAGCACAAGGCCTATCCCTACCAGATTGCCTTCAACATCCTGCCCCACATCGACATCTTCCTGGACAACGACTACACCAAGGAAGAGATGAAGATGGTCAATGAAACGCGCAAGATGTTCCATGACCCGCTTATCCGCGTCACGGCCACCTGTGCCCGCGTGCCCGTCTTCTACGGCCATGCCGAGTCCGTCAACATCGAGACCGAAAAGAAGCTGACCGCAAGGGAATGCCGTGCCCTGCTTTCCCAGGCTCCCGGCGTCAGAGTCATCGACAATCCCCATGAGTTGCTCTACCCCATGCCCATCATGTGTGCCGGTCAGGACGATACCCTGGTAGGCCGCATCCGTGACGACGAGTCCGTGGAAAACGGCCTCAACCTGTGGGTCTGCGCAGACAACATCCGCAAGGGTGCTGCCCTCAATGCCGTCCAGATTGCTGAGGAACTCATCCGCAGGGATCTCGTCCGCGTTGAGGAAAAGGATCGCGCAGCCTTCATGTAGGGCACAAGCCTTCGGACGAAGAACTTTCTGATATGCCGTTTCTCTCTGCCTTTCGGGAAACGGCATATTTTTGTCTTCACCGGGGGCTTCTGACGTTTTGCAGCCCGCAAACGGCGAAACACCCACCAGACAGAAATCTCAGGATAAGGAGACGGCGCTTTCTCTCTGCCGAACAGGCTGGGGAAAGCCCTAATACGCGAATGAAGTGCAATATTTGCAAGGCTGAAGCGCTCGTCAAACTTCGTGCGCACAATGCCGCCTTCTGCAGGGACTGCTTTTTGCAGTTCTTTTCCAGGCAGGTGGCCAAGGGCATAGAGAAAGAACATCTGTGCACAAGGGAAGACAGAATCCTGGTGGCCGTCTCCGGCGGCAAGGATTCGCTGTCCCTGCTCTATGAACTGATACACCAGGGCTATGATGCCACAGGCCTCTTCATTGATTTGGGCATACCTGTTTCCTCCCAGGCAGCCCGCAGGACCGTGGAAGACTTCTGCGCGAAACATGGCCTGCGCCTCATCGTGAAGGAACTGGTCGAGGACGGACTGGACATCCCCACTGTCAAGGAAGCCATCAGGCGTCCCGTCTGTTCTGTCTGCGGCAAGCTCAAGCGGCATTACTTCAACAGGATTGCCATGGAGGAAGGCTTCACCGTCCTTGCCACCGGGCACAATCTGGATGACGAAGTAGCCCGCCTCTTCAGCAACACCCTGCGCTGGGATCTGTCCTACCTGGCCTCGGATGGCCCCCTGCTCCCTGCCCACGGGCGCTTTGTGCGCAAGATCAAGCCCCTGTGGCGCCTCACGGAATTCGAGACCGCCAACTATGCCTTTCTGACAGAAATAGAACCGCACATAGCGCCCTGTCCCTATAGTCCCGGTGCCAGCTTCACGACGCTCAAGGGCGTGCTGCAGCGCCTTGAGTATGCCATGCCCGGCCGCAAGCTCGATTTCTATCAGGGCTTCATCCATCGTGGCCGCAAGGGCTTTGAACATCTGGCCCAGGAGGGCGGCGATCCCCTGCATGACTGTCCGGAATGCGGCTACCCCACCTCCGGGGAGGACCTCTGCGGAGTCTGCCGCATCAGGCATCAGGTGGCAGCCTTCAGGGAGGCACAATGTTCCGCTTCCTGAAAAAGGCCCTGGAACGGGGGCTGACCCTGCCCAACGTGGCAAGCTATGTCAGTCTGCAGACTTTGCGCCTTTCAGGAGCTGCTCTGGGCAGCCTGCGACTGGCCCTCAAGGCCCGGCTGCTGGGTGTGGAGCTTGGCAGAAATGTGCGTGCCCATGGTCCCGTGGGGCTCATGCGCTGGCCCGGAAGCCGGATCGTGCTCGGCGACAATGTGCAGATGATTTCTTCCTGGCGCAGGGCAACAGCCTCTGCGCTCTCGCATCCCGTGCGCCTGCGCACCTTTGCACCGGGAGCCTGCATCAGCATAGGTACTGGCTGCGAACTTTCGGGCACCTCCATAACCTGTCGATCCACCTCCATAACTCTGGGGAAGGATGTGCTCATTGCACCGGATGTCATTATCGTCGATTCGGATTTTCATGCGCCCTGGCCTGTGGAGCGGCGCAAGATGGATCCGGGCCTTGAGCGGGACAGGCCTGTGGTCATTGGCGATGGTGCCTGGATTGGCATGCGCAGCATTATCCTCAAGGGAGTCACTATTGGCGAGGGCGCCATCATAGGCGCAGGCAGCGTGGTGACCAGGGATATTCCCGCCAATGCCGTGGCCTGCGGAGTGCCTGCTAGGGTCGTGCGCAAGTGATGCGCTCCCCTCTGGAACAGGACCACTGATCAGAGTTGCAGAGTATGAAAAAATCCACCTGACGGACAGCAGAAGACTGTCGGTACAGGTGGATTTTTGCGTGTCTTGGTATTGTCCGGATGGACCCGGTCGTCAGGATCCGCCGGCCTGATCAGTCCGACTCTTCCGGGAAGAAAGGTTTCAGCTGATTGTATCGCTGTGCCATGCCCATCAGGGTGTGCACCAGCTTGGCAGCCGTAAAGTCGGCATGATGCAGGCCTTTGATGGGGGCCAGTTCCACCACGTCGAAACCGATGAGTCTTCTGTCCTTCAGGCAGGCATCAAGGAGCTGCAGAGCCTCGTGCCAGAACAGGCCTCCGGGGGAAGGGGTTCCTGTGGCGGGCATGAGCGAGCTGTCAAAGCCGTCCACATCAAAGGAGACATAGACGAGCCTGGGAAAATCCGGTGGCAGGGGCGTTTTGGGCAGCCCCTTTCTTGCCAGGAGGTCGGCATCGTAGGCCAGGACATGAGCACTCTTGCGGAAGTTGGCTTCCTCCCGGCTGTAGTCCCTGGTTCCAAACTGAGCGATGGGAATGCCGCCGCATTCCACGCACCGCCGCATCACGCAGGCATGAGAGAAGGCATCGCCCTCATAGAAATCGCGCAGATCGGCATGGGCATCAAAGTGCAGGATGCCGAATTTCATGCCGGCCTCGTGCAGTGTCCGTACGGGGGCATAGCTCACGGTATGTTCTCCGCCCAGGACGACGGGAATGGCCTTGCAATGCCTGGCCATCTGCACGGCATCACCTATGCGTGCAAAGATGTCGGACAGGGAGCCTGTGCAGTCAATGGGCTCATGGGTAAACAGGCCGAGTTCTCCCGGGGCCGATGTTCCGTCCCAGGCTTCAAGCTGCAGGGAGGCTTCCAGAATGGCCGAAGGCCCCAGTCTGGTCCCTGCACCGTAGGAGACGGAACGTTCCAGGGGAACAGGGATGATGTGAAAGCGCGCCTCGTCCGGGGCGCTGTTTGGATATTCCGAGGAAAGAAAGGGCGTAAAATCCATGACAAGGACCATCTGTTGCTAAAAAAATGAAAGAGACTGGCAACGACAAGAAAAAAGTATTTTTTTTGACAGATAATTTCTTTGGAAAAAATTTTTTTAACAAAAATAAGGCTTGTTTTTGTGTTATATTTAAAAAATATAGATAAATAAAATCTGAATGAGATATATTTTTAAATGGAGTGCTTGTCTTGTTGTAATAAAATTGTACTATTGTTTATTTTTTATACAGTTGCGGATTCTCGAACATGCCTTATCTTTGAGCGTGATGGAAGCACGTCCGGTTGGCAACTGTTGTCTGCACAGGCTCATCAGTGTCCTGTCAGCCTCTGCCGGCTGTTCCGTATACACCGTATTTTCTCAAGCTCCCGCTTGCAAGAGGTGCATATGTCTATTTTCAGTATTCTGAAATCCGATACCTTTGCTTCAACACTGCAAACATTCTCCGGCAAGGCCAGAGAAGTTGTCGATACAGTCAGCAAGAACATGCCCAGTTCCGTGCAGGGCTTTGGCGACAAGGCGCGGGACATGGCCGATTCTGTCAGCAAGAACATCCCCGGGTCCCTGCAGGGCCTGGGCGACAAGGCCAAGGGCGTGGCCGAGACCGTGAGCCAGAACATGCCCAAGAATGCCGCAACGGCCTTCGGCATCGGCTCCCTGGTAGCCCTGTTCGGTACCATGCTGCCCAAGGATGTTGTCAAGGGCGCAGCACTTGTCGGTGCCGGCGCCATTGCCTGGAATTTCTACCAGAAATGGTCTGCCCAGAAAACAGCTGCAGGCCAGGCTCCTGCTGAAGCCGGAGCTGCCCAGCAGGCTCTGCCCTCCCCGCAGGATCCTGCGGCCATGCTCATGCTCAGGGCCATGGTGTACGCAGCCCGTGCCGATGGCCATATTGACGCGGCCGAACAGTCCCGCATCAGCAAGCTGACCGAACAGTTCCTGCCTGGTCAGGATACCAATGCCATCGTGAACACCCTGGTCAATGAGCCCCTCAACCTGGAACTCCTGGCTTCACAGATGCAGTCCATGGAGCAGAGAGAGGATCTGTACCGTCTCTCCTGCCTTGTGCTGGACATCGACCACTTCATGGAACGCAGCTACCTCGATGCCTTGGCCAAAGCTCTGGGCATAGAAGCCCGTCAGGCCGAACTGGAACAGGAAGCCCTGGCTGCCAAGCAGCAGCTGGATGCCATGTCCTAGGGCGCAAGGCGCTTTTGGGAGCATTCCCTGAAAGACTGTCTGGACAGGAATATCTTGCAGCAGGAGATGTTCCTGTCCTTTTTTACTGGTTGCCTCTGCCGGACATGAGCATGCGAGACCAGAGGAAGTGTGTTCCTTGCCTGAAGCAGACAGCGGCTCGGCAGATTTGCGGACAAAAAAGAGTCAGGCGGACGATCGGACATGTCTCCGTCTTCCGCCTGACTGTATGCGCTGGCAAAAGCTGATGGATCAGGCAAAAACCTTTTTCAGGGCATCAACGCACATCTGGCCCATGCAGTTGGTCGTACCCACTGTGGACGATGAGGTATGGGAGCCAAGGACCACATTGGCAAGCTCGTACCACCTGGGGTCGGCCGGGGGTTCCTTGCTGAACACATCAAGGCCTGCACCGTAGATGGTCTTGCTGACCAGTGCTTCAAGCAGGGCTTCTTCGTCAACAAGTTCTCCACGGGCGGTGTTGATGAGAATGCAGGTCTTTTTCATGGATGCCAGGCGATCCCTGTTGATGAGGTTCCTGGTCTCGTCATTGAGGAGTGAATGCAGAGAAATGACATCTGCCTGCCTGCAGATTTCATCGACAGAGACAGATTGAATGCCGTACTGTGTCGCAAAATCTTGGTCGAAATAGGGATCACTGGCCAGAATCTTCATGCCAAAACCGGCAGCACGTCTGGCCACGCACTTGCCCACGGCGCCAAGACCAATGATGCCCAGGGTCTTGCCATAGATGTCAATGCCGGTTTCCTTGCCCCAGTCCTGCTTGCGACAACGGCTATCGATGACCACAACTTTGCGGGCCACGGCCAGCATGAGGGCAAAGGCAAAGTCGGCCACGGCATTGCTATTGGCGCCGACAGTGCGTGTCAGCTGTATGCCCCTGCGCTGGCACTCTTCCACGTCAACGTTGTCCAGGCCGACACCGTAGCGGGCAATGGCCTTCAGACGGGGTGCGTGGTCGAGCACGTTCTTGTTGCAGGGGTCCACACCCAAAATCAGAGCTTCGCAGTCTGCAATCTTTTCACACATGGCCTTTTCTGAGAGAATGGCACCTGTGTCGTTGCGTACAATTTCAAATCCCAGGGATTCAAGCTGAGCAAAGAGATCGGGATTGCTTTTGCCAAAGGAACGGGGAGTAATAAGGACTTTCATCGAAAAAAGTTTCCGCGCAGACAGGCTGACAGGAGTGTCAGCGTCGCGATGCGGCCTCCTTGAAGATGCAAAATTGTATCCGAACACAGGGTAGTTGTACAGCAATATTTTGTTTTTACTGTAAAAACAAAATATTATTTGGGCGTTATCCCCGAGTGTGCCGAACAGGCTCAGAGAGGAAGATAGGGCTTGTCCGCAAACAGCAACCGTGTGTCAGAAGCGGAAGCAAACTTAGAGAGCCGGAGTTTCCGGTGCTTCCGATGCCAGGCTTGAGCCTTTGCGGCCCAGAATCTGCATCAGGGGATTGAATGTCCAGGAAGCAGGCCGTTCCAGAACTTTTGCTTGCAAGGGCAGAAAGGGCATGCCCATCTGGAAGAGGCCAGACGTACGTGCACGTAGTGTGCACAAACGGTGGCACAATCAGCATGACCTGCGGGACGGGCAGGACCTTCACGTGTCGACATCGCAAAAGTGCAGCAGACGTTCTCTGGGAGTATTGATCTCATCACTTGCGATGAAGCGCCTTTGCATGACGCCAACACCCGGATTGGATACGGAAAACAGCAAGAAGAAGGCCAGCGATACAAGGGCAAGGCGTGTCTGTCTGAACTTCCCAAAAATTAGGCTCTAGGGCGTGTTGACAAATTAGGTGTCGCCCTGATCTGGCCTGATTTCAGACGGGGTCATGGTGCGGCAGTGAGCTCTAATGAAAGTTGGTACGCCCCATTTATATCGGCATATGCCGGTTGCCACTGTCGGATTTTGATTTTGTCAACACGGCCTAGCGGAAAATCGGTATGGATGAAGCTACTCAGCTTGACAGGCCTGATACGAGGGAATCCTTTTCCCCCAGCTTCGGCCAGATCCATCCGTGTGCCTCTCTTTCTGCGAAGCTGGCCGCGTACACTTGCATACCGGTTTTCCGAAAGGACCCTAAAGTCGAGGGGCTGTTTCCCTGTCTACCAAGGCCAGACACTCCAAGGGAGAGAGCCTTGGGGGTTACCCACAGAAAGCCACGAAGAGCCAAAAAATACCGCAAAAAGCACGGTATGCAAGGGAACCCTTTGAGACTGAAAGAGACGTTATGAGACGCTTCAGGGAATAAAAAAGCGGTGTTTGCAGGCTGTTATAGCCTGTTAAACACCGCTTAATATTTTCCTTATGGCGGAGAGAGAGGGATTTGAACCCTCGATACAAGTTTAAGCTCGTATACTCGCTTAGCAGGCGAGCTCCTTCGGCCGACTCGGACATCTCTCCGTTCAACACAGATGGACAGAGTATCTGTGTACAGCTGAATTGTCAAGATATTTTTTCTAAAAAAGAATATCCTGCAGGCGTTTGTGCTTCGCTGCGATACAGGTTAATAACAGTACGAGTATATTGCAAATTTTTGCCTGTCGCAAGTACCTGTCCCTGCTGTCGCTGTCTGTTGCCATGTCGTGGTCATGGCGGGATCAGGAATTGTCTGTTCAGCAGGATGAAGGGCCTTGCCTAGGGCGTGTTGACAAATTAGGTGTCGCCCTGATCTGGCCTGATTTCAGACGGGGTCATGGTGCAACAGTGAGCTCTAATGGAAGTTGGTACGCCCCATTTATATCGGCATATGCCGGTTGCCACTGTCGGATTTTGATTTTGTCAACACGGCCTAGGGACAGAGCCCGTCTCCTCCAGCATCGTGCTGTCCCCGGAGACTGATGAGACAGCCCTGCCTGTGCAGGAAATTTTCAGAAATTTCCAAGAGCTTGACGCTGTCAAAAGCATAGAGTATCTGAACAGATTCCAGTTTCTATTCTTTGTTTCTCGGGGGATACCATGTCAGAAGAAGTGAAAAACGAGGCTGAAGTCAGGGAAAGTACAGATTTCATCCGTGCCAAGATCATAGCAGACAATGCCTCCCAGCGTTTCGGGGGAAGAGTGCACACCCGTTTTCCTCCCGAACCCAATGGCTATCTGCACCTGGGGCATGCCAAGTCCATCTGTCTGAACTTTGGTGTTGCCAGGGAATTCAATGGTCAGTGCAACCTGCGTTTCGATGATACCAATCCGACCAAGGAGGATGTGGAGTATGTCGATTCCATCAGGGAAGATGTGCGCTGGCTTGGTGGCGACTGGGAAGATCGAGAATTCTATGCCTCCAGCTATTTTGACAGGCTGTATGCCTATGCCGAGGAACTTATCAGGAAGGGCAAGGCCTATGTGGACGATCTGACGGCCGATGAAATCCGCGAATACCGCGGCACACTGACAAAGCCCGGCATGGAGAGCCCGTACCGCAACCGCAGTGTCGAGGAAAATCTGGATCTGTTCCGCCGCATGAAGGCCGGGGAATTTCCTGATGGCAGCAAGGTCCTGCGAGCCAAGATTGACATGGCCGCGCCCAATGTGGTCATGCGCGATCCGACCCTGTACAGAATTCGCCATGCCCATCACCACAGGACAGGAGATGCCTGGTGCATCTACCCCATGTACGACTTCACGCATCCTCTGAGCGACTCCATAGAGGGCGTTACGCATTCGCTGTGCACTCTGGAATTTGTCAATAATAGAGAGTTTTACAACTGGCTGCTGGACACACTGGAGGTCTACCATCCGGAACAGACGGAATTTGCCCGTCTGAACCTGACTCATACCATTCTCTCCAAGCGCAAGCTCATCCAGCTTGTGCAGTCAGGGGCTGTGTCCGGCTGGGATGATCCCCGCATGCCCACCCTGTGCGCCCTGCGCCGCCGCGGTGTCCCGCCGCAGGCCATACGCGAATTCTGCAGCCGCATTGGCGTTGCCCGGGCAGATTCCGTGGTGGAATACAGCCTGCTTGAGTTCTGCATCCGCGAGTATCTGAACGCTCATACGGCCCGCTGGATGGCCGTGATCGATCCCGTCAAGGTGGTCGTGGACAACTATCCCGAGGATGGAGAAGATGTCTTCGAGATGCCCCTGCATCCCGAGGATCCTTCCTATGGCAGCAGAAAGGTCTGTTTTACCCGCGAATTCTACATTGAGCGCGACGATTTCCGTCTGAACCCGCCCAGCAAGTACTACCGCATGGCCATCGGCAAGGAAGTTCGCCTGCGTTATGCCTTCCTCGTGACCTGCACGGATGTTGAACTCAATGAGGACGGATCTGTCAAGATCATCCACTGCACCTACGATCCAGCCTCTAGAGGAGGCATGAGCCCCGACGGCCGCAAGGTCAAGGGAACCATGCACTGGGTCAGTGCCAAATATGCCGTACCTGCAAAGGCCCGTCTCTATGATCACCTTTTTGCCATGGACGATCCCAATGATGTTCCGGAGGGAAAGACCTTCTTGGATATGGTCAATCCTGATTCCCTGAAGGAAGTTGATATTTATCTGGAAAAAGCTCTGCAGTCCCTGCCTGTGGGCGAGACTGTACAGTTTGAGCGAGTAGGCTATTTCTGTAAGGACAAGGACAGTACAGATACTTTGAGTGTCTTTAACAGGACTGCGACCCTTCGTGACTCCTGGGCAAAGATAGAAAAGAAATCAACTTCAGGAAAATAACAGCGCAAAATCCATAATGCAGTTTCAACTCACGGACGCTTGACAGGCTTCGGCAGAGAGAGTAGAGACTAGCAAATCAGAGGGACGTTAACTCAGTCGGTAGAGTATCTGCCTTTTAAGCAGAGAGTCGCAGGTTCGATCCCCGCACGTCCCACCAGGAATTTTCAGGCACCTCCCAGGCAACGGTTGGTGCCTTTTTTGTATCTGTTCGCAGGCAGAGGCCACTCACATCCCGAAAACAAGGGCACTTGCAGGGTATCCCTGACAGGGATCTCCTGGCGCCCTGGCAAAGATCTCTTTGCAAGGAGCTCCTTTTTTCGGTATCAAATAGTGGTTCTAGAGGAAGACAAGGCACCACGTTCCGGGGGCACGGCGATGCCTTTTGCTCGCACCAAACACTTTCTTCATCATGAGAGGGAGAATACCTTGATGGATTTGAATGACGATTACCTGGCCATGCGCCGTCTTGGCGAGGTGAGCAAAGCCCTGTGCCACCCCACTTCCCTGGATTCCGTCTGGCACAGAACGGCCCAGGACTCTCCTATGCCTTCTCTGACAACTCTGAACGAAATCATGGAGCGCCTGCGTGTCGCCCTGTTTCCAGGTTTCTTCGGAACGGCCAAGGTCTGGCGCGAGTCCATCGGCTATCATGTCTCGGCAAATCTCGACTCCATTTACCGTCTTCTGAGCGAACAGATTCGCCGCGGCTACTGTTTTGCCTGCTCCACGGGAGATACCTGCAGGGACTGTGACCTGCGTGGCAAGGAGGCTGCCATGATGCTGCTGGACGAGCTGCCCAGGATACGGGAACTCCTTGTCAGCGATGCCCAGGCAGGCTATGAGGGCGACCCTGCAGCCACAAGCCCAGGCGAGACAATTTTCTGCTACCCCTCCATGTACACGATGATTCATCATCGCATTGCCCATGTCCTCTACAGAAATAATGTACCGCTCATTCCCCGCATCATTTCGGAGATGGCTCACTCGCGTACAGGCATAGACATCCACCCCGGTGCCCAGATAGACGAGTGCTTCTTTATCGACCACGGAACCGGTGTTGTCATTGGCGAAACCTGTATTATCGGCAAGCACTGCCGTCTCTATCAGGGGGTCACCCTTGGTGCACTTTCCTTCCCCAAGAACGATGACGGAACCCTGGTGAAAGGCAATCTGCGCCATCCCATTCTGGAAGACAATGTGACTGTCTATGCCGGAGCAACCATTCTTGGCCGCATTATCGTAGGCGCTGGCGCAGTCATCGGCGGTAATGTGTGGGTAACCACGGATGTACCGCCCAAGGCCCGCCTGACGCAGGAGAAGGCGCATCGTGAGTAAGCGTTCCCCTTTCCTGCCGCATCCCGGGAGCGTACTGAATCTGGCAGGAGTGCTGCTGATGCTCCTCCTGTGCACAGCAACCCTTCTTGCCGGCTGTCAGGGTGTGCAGATTCAGCCCAAGGGGCAGATTCAGACAGGTGTCTCTGTCGGCGGCCGCCGCTAAAGTCCCCTTCCTGCCGGGGCCAGAATCCCGGGCTCCCGAAACGCCTGCGTCTTTTAGGCTCTCTGTGTGCATTCCTGCGGAAGACACTGATACAAGAGAACGTTGTGCCCGATCGTCAGCATCAGGATTCGGCACACGGCCAACCCTACCCAACAGAACTCGGATAAGGATGCGGCGCTTCTTCCCCTGCTTGCAGGGGCTCCGCGCCCGGAGTCAATAATGAAAATGTATTTACGGGACAATTCGACACAGAAAAGGAAAAAGCCCCTCTGGCGTGAATATCTTGAAGCCTTTGCAGTGGCGCTCCTCTGTGCCATCCTTATACGGACTTTCATTGTCCAGCCCTTCAAGATTCCTTCAGAGTCCATGAAGGATACGCTGCTTGTCGGCGATCAGCTCCTGGCTACCAAGTTTGATTACGGCCTCAAGCTGCCCTTTACGGACATCACCCTGTATGAGGGCGGCTTGCCTCAGCTCGGGGACATCATCATCTTCAAGTATCCCAAGGATCCAGACATTGACTTCATCAAGCGCGTGGTTGGTGTGCCTGGAGATGTCATCGAAGTGCGCAACAAGCAGCTCTACCGCAACGGCGTTGCCGTCCGGGAAGACTACATCCGCATTGACGAACCGAGTCGCGTCCTGCCTGTGCGCGACATCTTCGGTCCTGTGAAGGTGCCCGAAGGCAAGTACTTTGTCATGGGCGACAACCGTGACAATTCCATGGATTCCCGTTTCTGGGGCTTTGTGGACAAGGACACCATCATCGCCAAGGCCCGGCGCATCTACTGGTCCTGGGAAGGCTTCAGCAATATCCGCTGGTCCCGCATAGGACAGGCCATACGCTAGAGCGGTTTACCTTTAAAATTATACATTAGTATCGGAGTTGATAGCGATTTCAAGGTGTTCAGCTACGCCCCATGTAAGCATTGGACATAAAACCGCTCTAGGCCAAAAGGCTCCTGCAACATACCAAAAAAGCCCTGACATCTGTGCTTGGATGTCAGGGCTTTTTGGTACTGTGGAAAAAAGGACTACTTGCTGATGAGGCTTACGGCCGTCTGAGCAATCTGCAGTTCTTCATTGGTGGGAATGACCAGGATCTTCACCTTGCTTTCCGGGGTGGAGATGACTCTGGCGCCGCTTTCGTGACGCTTGTTGGCTTCCTTGTCCAGAACAAGGCCCACGCTTTCCAGGTTCTTCACCACATCTTCACGCACGAATTCGTCGTGTTCGCCAATGCCGGCAGTGAAGGTGACGGCGTCAACCTTGCCGTCCAGCAGGAAGAAGTAGGCGCCGAGGGTCTTGCGGATGGAATGGATCAGCATGCGGAAGGCCAGATCGGCCTTCTTGTCGCCCTTGTCGCGGGCGGCATGGACATCACGCATGTCGGACATGCCGCACAGACCGAGAAGACCGGACTTCTTGTTCATGAGAGTGTCCATTTCCTCGGGCGTCAGATTCTTGTTCTGCATGATGAAGGGCACAATGGCGGGGTCAATGGAACCGCAGCGTGTGCCCATGACCAGGCCTTCCAGAGGAGTCAGGCCCATGCTGGTATCGAGGCAGCGACCGTTCTTGACACAGCTCATGGAGGAGCCGTTGCCAAGGTGCATGGTGATGGAGTTCAGGCTGTCCAGAGACTTGCCCAGGAATTCGGCCGTCTTCTTGGCGATATACTTGTGAGAAGTGCCGTGGAAGCCGTAACGGCGGATACGCATGCTCTCGTAGTACTCGTAGGGCAGAGCGTACATGTAGGACTCGTCGGGCATGGCCATGCCGAATTCGGTGTCGAAAACGGCCACGTTGGGAATGCCGGGGAAGAGCTTTTCGCACACTTCAATGCCCATGAGGTTGGCAGGGTTGTGCAGCGGCCCCAGGGGGAAGCAGTCACGGATGGCCTTCTTGACTTCCTCGTCCACGATCATGGGCTGGGTCACTTTTTCACCGCCATGGAGGACACGGTGACCGATGGCCGCGATTTCACCCTTGTCCTTGATGACACCCTTCTCCTGGTCGGTCAACAGGGCAATGACAAGTTCCATGGCCTCCTTGTGCGTCGGGAAAGCCTGCTCTTTGATGATCTTCTCTTCCTTGTCGGTGTCAGGAGCGATCTTGTGGGAGAGGCGGCCATTTTCCAGACCAATGCGTTCGGCCAGTCCGGAACAGAGGACTGTTTCAGTCTCCATTTCAATCAGCTGGTATTTGCAGGAAGAGGAACCGGAATTGACAATAAGAACTTTCATAAGCAGGTATCCTTGTCTGCCGGAAGGCAAAGGCCTTCCGGCAGCATAATGAGGGATGGAGTTTACTTCTCGGCAGCAGCCTGGATGGCGGTGATGATGACGGTGTTGACGATATCCGCAACAAGGCAGCCGCGGGAGAGGTCGTTCACCGGCTTCTTGAGGCCCTGGAGGACGGGGCCGATGGCGATGGCACCGGCGGCACGCTGCACGGCCTTGTAGGTATTGTTGCCCGTGTTGAGGTCAGGGAAGATGAAGACAGTGGCCTTGCCGGCAACCTTGCTGTTGGGAGCCTTGGTCTTGGCCACGGTGGGATCGATGGCTGCGTCGTACTGCAGGGGGCCTTCGATAAGCAGCTCGGGGGCCTTTTCTTGGGCTAGCTTGGTGGCTTCGATCACGACGTCCACATCAGCACCCTTGCCGGAGCTGCCGGTGGAGTAGGAGAGCATGGCCACGCGGGGCTCAATGCCGAAGACCTGGGCCGTGTGGGCAGAGGTGATGGCAATTTCAGCCAGCTGTGCGGCGGTGGGATTGGGGTTCACGGCGCAGTCGCCGAAGACCAGGACGCGGTCGCTCAGGCACATGAGGAACACGGAGGAAACGACGGAGAAGCCGGGCTTGGTCTTGATGAATTCAAAGGCGGGACGGATGGTGTGGGCGGTGGTGTTGATGGCACCGCTGACCATGCCGTCTGCAGCACCCTTCTTGACCATCATGGTGCCGTAGTAGGTGGCATCCAGCATGATGTCATGGGCGCGTTCCTGGGTCATGCCCTTGGCCTTGCGGAATTCGTAGTAGCTGTTGGCGTAGTCCTCGTAGTCCGGGGAGTTCGAGGGATCAATGATGGTGGCTGCAGCAATGTTCAGGCCCATCTTGGAGGCTGTGCTCTGGATGTTCTGCACGTTGCCAAGCAGGATGATGTCGGCGGCATCGCGGCGCAGCAGGATGTCCGTGGCTTCAAGAATGCGGGGTTCCTCGCCTTCGCACAGGACGATGCGCTGCTTCTTCTGTCTGGCGGCAGCCAGCAGGTTGTACTCGAACATGAGCGGCGTGACGCGGGAGCTCTTTTCGGCGAGCTGGCTGGCAAGCATCTTGCCGTCAACATAATGCTCGAAGAGGCCCAAGGCAGTGTTGACCTTCCTGAGGTCCGTGGGCTCGATGGCACCGCGCACATTCTGGACAAACTGAGAGGCACGGTAGGTGTGGTGCTGGGTCAGCAGGATGGGCAGGGAGAGGGAGCCCAGGCTGCGGATCAGTTCCATGATGGAGTCGGCAGGCTTGATGCCGCCGGTGAGCAGCACGCCGGCAATACTGGGCTTGTTCGGAGAGAGTCTGGCCACCAGGGTGGTGAGCAGGATGTCGGAACGGTCGCCGGGGGTGATGACCAGCAGATCCTTTTCCAGGTAGGAAAGGAAGTGCTCGGCATGCATGGCGGCGATGACAAAGTTGGAAACCAGGGTGTCGGTCGCATGCTCGCCGTTCAGGAATTCGGCATCCAGGCAGCGGGCCACATCGCTCAGCGTGGGGCTGCCCAGGGTGGGATCGTCCGGAATGTCGTAGATAAGGGCAGGTCCCTTGCCGGAGGAGAAGCCGTAGCGCAGGCTGTCGAGTTCAGCCCTGGACAGAGAGACGCGGTTGATGATGGTGGCCACCACATCGCAGGTCTTGGACATGTCCATCATGCTGGTCTGGATGGTTTGGCGGATTTCCGGCAGGGTCATGTCCTTGCCGCCTACAACCAGCAGGACAGGAGCATTCAGGTTGCCGGCTATTTCGGCATTGAGATTGAATTCAAAGACAGGATCCTTGCCCCTGAAGTCGGTTCCAAGGCAGACCACGAAGTCGTAGGAAGCCTGCAGAGCCTTGAACTTGTTCAGGATTTCTTCCTGAAGGGCATTGGTGCCCTGCTGGGCAATGAGCTCGTAGGCTTCTTCTTCTGTGTAGGCAAATGTGTCGGCGTAATTCTGTTCAAGCTTGAAGTATTCCAGCATCAGATTGATGTCGGGATCCTTGTCGTCAAGCTGGGGAATGGCAATGATGGGGCGGAAGATGGCAATTTTGCCGGTGACACCGCTCAAAAGCTGCATGATGCCAAGTGCAATGGCACTTTTGCCGGACTGAGGACCAGTTGCCGTGATGTACAGAGACTGCTTCATAGGAATACCTCCAGCGCACAGGTCCCCCGGGGGGAATTTGTGCACTGTACCTCCATGAATTCTGGTTGAAAAAACGGAATGCTTCAAGGGAACCCTGTTCCAGCATAGGGGTTCCTTGTGCAGGAAGCCTGCTGCCGGGTTCTGAAGCAGGACCGGGATGCCTGCAAAATCTGGCTGGCAAGACAAGCTGTCTTCTGCCAGGACGCCAGCCTGAACGGAGAAGGACTCTTCTCCTTCTTTGTGTACATTCCGTACACGAGGGGAACTGTCAGCGCAGAAAGCAGAATGTTCTGCAAAAAAAGACGGACGATGCAGAAAGGGGAGAAGTCGAGACGCTTGCAAGTCTTTGCTGCAAGCTAGCCGCAGTCCGGCTGGATCTCAAGACCTGTGTACCCCTTTCGGGTGCGGCAATCGCTGGCGCCAGAAAGGCAGCCTCGGAAAGGAGGGCGAAGGATGTGAAGGTGTGCCGTGCTTTGATTGCCGCAAGGAAAAATAGAGCCGCAATTTGAAGATACCGTGACGGCGTCGGGATGGGCATCTGGAAGCCTGGAAGGTACCGGAAACGTACCGGGAAGGACAGAAAAACAAGGGCGAGAGATGCATAGTGCGCCTCCCGCCCTTGGATATCAGCGTATGTTACTTGTTGTCAGCATTGGGATCGGCGTAGGGCAGATCGGCCATCTGCGTGTACAGGGCTGTACGTTCTGCATAGAGAGCGTGCAGTTCGTTACGCAGCCTTTCCGAAGTCTCGGGATCCTGCTTGGCAAGAGCCGCATAGCGGTTTTCGCCGGACAGGAATTCCATGAGGTCGCCGGTAGGAGCCTTGCAGTCCAGGATGAAGGGATTCTTCTTTTCCTTGGCAAGGTCGGGATTGTAGCGGTACAGCTTCCAGTAGCCGCTGTCCACGGCGAGCTTGCCTTCTTCCATGGACTTGCCCATGCCCTTGCGAATGCCCTGGTTGATGCAGGGAGCGTAGGCAATGATGAGGGAGGGGCCCTTGTAGGCTTCGGCTTCCTTGAAGGCCTTGAGCACCTGCTGCTTGTTGGCGCCCATGCAGATGGAGGCCACATAGACATAGCCGTAGGTCATGGCCATGCGACCGAGGTCCTTCTTGCCGGTGCGCTTGCCGGAGGCAGCGAACTGGGCAATGGCGCCGAGAGGCGTGGCCTTGGAGGCCTGGCCGCCGGTGTTGGAGTACACTTCGGTATCCAGGACCAGGACGTTGATGTCTTCGCCGGAAGCGAGGACATGGTCGAGACCGCCGTAACCGATATCGTAGGCCCAGCCGTCACCACCGAAGATCCAGCAGCTCTTCTTGGTGAAGTGGTCTTCCATCTCTTCGAGTTCGTGAGCGAGCGGGCAGTTGATTTCGTGCAGGCAGTCAAGGTTGGCCAGGATATCGTCGCCAAAGTCGCGGGACTTCACGGCGTCGTCCATGTTGTCCAGCCAGCCCTGCAGGGCGGTTCTCAGTTCTTCGGTGATACCTTCTTCAGCCAGGGCTTGGTTGACCAGGGCGGCCAGCTTCAGACGGCGCTGCTTCACGGCAGAAGCCATGCCCAGACCGTATTCGGCGGCGTCTTCAAAGAGGGAGTTGCCCCAGGTCGGACCCTGACCGTACTTGTTGACGGTGTAGGGAGTGGTCGGGGAAGAAGCACCCCAGATGGAGGAGCAGCCGGTGGCGTTGGCAATGTACATGCGTTCGCCGAAGAGCTGGGTGAGCACCTTGACGTAGGGAGTTTCACCGCAGCCTGCGCAGGCACCGGAGAATTCATGCAGCGGCTGCTGCAGCTGGGAGCCCTTGAGGCTGAAGCGATCCATGAGATCGTCCTTCAGGGTGATGTTCTCTTCGGCAAAGGCCAGGTTGGCCTTCTGGTCGGCCATCTGGGTGTCCAGAGGCTTCATGACCAGGGCACCGGCGGGGCAGACGTTGGCGCAGGAACCGCAGCCCAGGCAGTCTTCGGTGTAGACCTGCATGCGGAACTTCATGCCCTTGAGCTCCTTGCCCTTGGCTTCGAGAGTCACGAAGCTGGCCGGAGCGCCTTCCAGTTCCTCGGGCTTGGCCACGACGGGACGGATGGTGGCATGGGGGCAGACGAAGGAGCACTGGCAGCACTGGATGCACTTGTCAGCCTGCCATTCGGGCACCAGGATGGCCACGCCGCGCTTTTCGCAGGCAGCCGTGCCGGAGGGCATGACACCGTCGGGAGACATGGCGGACACGGGCAGCTTGTCGCCGCGCTGGGCAAGAATGGGACGAACCACGTCGCGGATGTAGTCTTCGTCGCCTTCATGGCTGACCACGGCACCTTCAGTGGCGGTGGCCCAGGATTCGGGGTAGTTGATCTGCTCAAGGGCGTCCATGCCCTTGTCCACGGCGGCGATGTTCATGTTGACGATCTTGTCGCCCTTGCTGCCGTAGGTCTTCTTGATGGATTCCTTCAGCAGTTCGACAGCCTTCTCGAAGGGAATGACTTCGGCCAGCTTGAAGAAGGCAGTCTGCATGATCATGTTGATGCGGCCGCCGAGGCCCACTTCCTGGGCAACCTTGACAGCATCAATGTTGTAGAACTTCAGGTGCTTGCGGGCAATGATGTTCTTCATGGAAGCAGGCAGCTGCTTTTCCATGTCTTCTAGCGTCCAGTTGGAGTTCAGGACGAAGGTGCCGCCGTCCTTGATGCCGTCCAGCAGGTCGTACTGGGTCACATAGGCTGCCTTGTGGCAGGCGATGTAGTCGGCATGGGAGATGAGGTAGCAGGACTGGATGGGCTTCTTGCCAAAGCGCAGGTGGGACACGGTGAAGCCGCCGGACTTCTTGGAGTCGTAGGCAAAGTAGGCCTGGGCATAGAGATTGGTGTTGTCGCCAATGATCTTGATGGCCTGCTTGTTGGCACCCACGGTACCGTCAGCGCCGAGACCGAAGAACTTGCACTGAATGGTGCCCTCGGGCACGGTGTTCAGCTCCTGTTCCACATCCAAGGAGAGGTTGGTCACATCGTCATTGATGCCCACGGTGAAGTGGTTCTTGGGCTGCATGGCCAGCATGTTGTCGTAGACAGCCTTGACCATGCCGGGAGTGAAGTCCTTGGAGCCCAGACCGTAGCGACCGCAGGAGACCTTGAGATCGTCGCCTCTGCCGGTTTCCTTGAGAGCGGTACAGACGTCGAGGTACAGGGGTTCGCCCAGGGAGCCGGGTTCCTTGGTGCGGTCGAGTACAGTGATCTGCTTGGTTGTGGCAGGCAGGGCCTTGAGCAGATGTTCTGCAGAGAAGGGACGGTACAGGTGCACGCGGACCAGACCAACACGTTCGCCCTGGGGGATGAGGTGCTGGATGGTTTCGTCGATGACTTCGCAGGAGGAGCCCATGCTGATGATGACGCGTTCGGCATCGGGAGCACCGGAGTACTCGAAGAGATGATGCTGGCGGCCGGTGATGCTGGCAACCTTCTTCATGTTGGCTTCAACGATGGCGGGCACGGCATCGTGGAAGGCGTTGGCAGCTTCGACGTTCTGGAAGTAGATGTCGGGGTTCTGGGCAGTGCCGCGGATGTGCGGATGCTCGGGATTCATGGAGCGGGCGCGGAATTCGGCAACCTTGTCCCAGGGAACGATCTTGCGGATGTCCTCGTAGTCGATCATTTCGATCTTCTGGATTTCATGGGACGTCCTGAAACCGTCGAAGAAGTGGAGCACCGGCACGCTGGAATCAAGGGCAGATAGGTGTGCAACCAGGGCGAGGTCCATGCATTCCTGTACGGAACAGGAGCACAGCATGGAGAAGCCGGTCTGGCGGCAGGCCATGACGTCCTGATGATCGCCGAAGATGGACAGCGCGTGGCTGGCCAGGGCACGGGCGGAAACATGGAAGACACCGGGAAGGAGTTCGCCGGCAATCTTGTACATGTTGGGGATCATCAGCAGAAGACCCTGAGAAGCAGTGTAGGTGGAGGTCAGGGAGCCGGCGGCGAGCATGCCGTGCACAGCACCGGCAGCACCGGCTTCAGACTGCATTTCGCGCACTGCGACGGTCTGACCCATGAGGTTCTTGACACCGTGGGCAGCCATTTCGTCAATGACTTCGCCCATGACGGAAGAGGGAGTAATGGGGTAGATGGCGGCAGTGTCGGAGAGGGCATATGCAATCCAGGCGGTTGCATTGTTGCCATCCATGGTTTTCATCTTGGCCATGAGATCCTCCTGAAAAGGAATAGTGTCGATATTGCCTGAAAATTCAATGAAACCCGGAGGTTCCATATCGGAAAAACCTAGAGGCGGGATTCTGTCACAGAAATATGCTCAATTTGTTCGGCTCCCCCTACCATGAAATTGATTGATTGAACAGTGGGGAGCAGGAGAAAAATGCAAATTTGATAACATGCTGAAATTGCTAATTATCGCTCCAAATTGTGAAAAAATGCCCATTCTGAGTTGTTTTTTTTGCATTTTTTCTTTTTTATTAGTTCAGATATAAAATAATAAATAAAAAAATATTCAAGTAATACAAATAAAAAGAAAATTATTAAAATAAATCAATGTGTACAAGGTACATTTTTTTGTGAAGATTGTTAGTTGTATTTATTTAAAATATTTAAAAAAATATTTTTTAAAATAATTTTTTTCTAAAAAATATTTTACTCAAATAATTTTTTTTTAAATATAAGATTTTAGAAAGAGACAAAAAATTTGATGACATTACTACCTTTTGCAGAGACTGAAAAGCCGCACCGAAAACAAAAATTTTTCGGTGCGGCAGCTGCTTTCAAAAAAAAGATGATTCACTACATCAGTTGCTGAAAGCAGAAGGTACAGGGAAATGGGACAAACCTAGATGGATCCGCCAATCTTCTGAACGGCCTGCATGCCGCCCATGGATTGTACGACATTGGTGATGCCGTGGCGTGCGAGTACCAGCAAGGCGTCATAGCCGCGCAGCCCCGTATTGCAGATGATGGCCACGGGGCGATCAGCAGGCACTTCGTTCCAGCGGGTCTGGATGGCTTCCAGGGACAGGGCGTGCCAGTCGGGATGTTCGGCCTGCACGGCATCGCCGGCCTTCTGCGGACGGGCGTCGATGAAGAAATAGTTGTTGTTGTCGCGGTTCTTCCACAGTTCCAGGAATTCTTCGGGGGTGATGACCTTCATCCTGCCGCAGAGCACGTTGTCCGTGGCATTGGCCACGGCATTGACCACGTCCATGGCTGCAGCAAAGGGCGGAGCGTAGGAGACTTCCAGGTTGGAAATATCGTCCACTGTGGGCTTGGCGTACTGCAGGACGCCGGCCACGGCGTCTATGCGGGCCTTGAGGGAGTCGGGATCGCTGCAGCAGCCCTGCATGCCCAGGATGCGGCGCGTGCCCTTTTCAGCCACGAGTTCCAGGCTCATCATGCTCTTTTCAGGATAGAAGTGGGCCTTGTCCAGCTGTTCCACACTGACACCCACGGCATCAAAGCCTTCCCTGCGGGCCATTTCGGGTGTGAGACCCACGCCGCAGAAGGACTTCTCGAAGAGCTTGACGGCCCAGGTGCCCACATAGCCCGGGAAGGTGGCGTTGCCACCGGCCAGGTTGGTGCCGATGACACGACCCTGACGGTTGGCCATGCTGCCCAGGGGCAGGTAGCCCTGCTTGCCCGTGATCAGATTCTTGATGGAGCAGCAGTCGCCGCCGGCATAGATGTCGGGATCGGAGGTCTGCATGTGCTCGTTCACCACGATGGCTCCGCGACTGGTCACTTCCAGACCGGCATTCTTGGCCAGTTCGCCGTTGGGCAGGAAGCCCGTGGAGTAGATGACGAGCTGGGCCTCGATTTCGCGCTTGTCCGTGACGACCTTGGTCACCTTGCCACCCTCGCCTTCCATGCGCACGACCTTTTCGCTCGTATAGACGCTGACGTTGTGGCTGCGCAGGTCATGGGCTGCCATCATGCTCAGAGTCTTGGACAGGACGCCGGGCAGGACCTGATCCATCATTTCCACGACGCTCACTTCGCAGCCCCACATGTCTGCCATGGCCACGGCTGCTTCCAGACCGATGAAGCCGCCGCCCACGACCACGGCGCTCTTCACGCTGCTGCCTTCCATCTGCTTGCGGATGGCGTCGGCAGCCTCCAGTTTGGTGAGAGTGAAGACATTGCCCAGATCGGCACCAGGTACATCGGGCTTGCGGGGCGTGGCACCCGTGGCCAGGACCAGCTTGTCATAGGGATAGGTCTGTTCCTCTCCTGTGACCAGGTTGCGGGCCGTGACAGTCTTGGCCTGTCTGTCGATGGCAGTGACCCTGGTCATGGTCTTGACGGTAAAGCCCTTCATGTCCCTGAAGAACCCGGGATCGCGCAGGGTATGATAGGGGGTGGAGCACAGATCCTTCACATTGGCGATGTCGCCGCCGACGAAATAGGGAATGCCGCATCCGCCGTAGGAAATGAGGGTGTTTTCATCAAAAAGGGTGACTTCCGTATCGGGAGCAAGACGCATGCAGCGGCAGGCTGCCTTGGGACCAAGGGCAACACCACCCACAACGATAACTTTTTGAGCCATGACTGTTTCCTCTATGATGAAGGTTAGTGGCTGCGAAACTGACGTTTATCGCCAATTCGGACGGTTATTTTTTCCTGATCGAGATATTCGATCAGGGCAATGAGATATTTTCTGGACAGGCCAAGGAGTGTCTTCATGTCGGCCAGAGTCAGGTCGTCATGGGTCTCGAACCACTGCGAGACTCTGTTTACGACAGAGTCAAAGTGTTCCCTTGCATAGAAGATGCCGTCCCGCATCTTGACAAGCTCTCCCTGGGCAACCAGCAGCTTGTAGATGGCCTGGGCTTCCTTTTCCGTGGCCCCCACCCGATCTAGGGCCTCCTTGAGGCCGGGCGGCGTCAGACCGCTTTCTGCGTACAGGTTTTGCAAGGCGGCACAGATCTTTTGCTGGGCCGGGGCGAGGACAATATTGTGGCTGGGCAGCTTGAGAAATTCTCCGCTGGCAAGAAGCCGTCCCTGGGCTAGCATGCTTTCCAGGACCTTTGCCACAAGCTTGGGGGGCAGCCCCTGGGACCAGTCGCTCTCCAGAGCGGTCCTGGCAAAGCCGGTCTGCAGGGGGGACCTGTTGTGCAGTTCCTTTGCCCTGGCAAGGCAGGCCTCGCAGAGCCTGTCAAAGGCCTGGGCACCTATCCAGGCATTGCCTTCCCTGTCGAAGCACAGGGCCCTGTGCCCGGATGAGAGCTTTTGCAGTGCCTTGTCCAGATGCCTGCGAGTCAGCCCGGAGAGCACATGAAGAAGGCTGTGCGACGCCCCTTCCCTGTCGCGCAGGGCCAGAATGGTCTCCACGCGTTCGGCGTTTTCTTCCGGGGACTGCCGCTGCAGAAGATCGCAGAGGAGACCAAGCAGCTGCAGCTTTTCGGCCCGTCCCGGGTCCTTTGCCCGCAGCAGCGGAGGCAGGGGCGAAACAATGGATCCGCCGGCCACGGCCCGCAGGGGAGAAGAGGCTCTGAGCACGCAGCGATCGCCAGCCACGGCGACTGCTGGTGCCGAAAAGCGAAGCTCTGCCAGGGCGCTTTCACCTGGTTTCAGTTCCTGACGGTCAAAGAAAACAACCCTGGCTAGGCTTTCCAGGGTTCCGTGATGGAAGTGCAGCTCCGTGCGGTTGCGCAGCTGCATGGGCGAGCTCTTGAGACAGTCGAGATGGACAATCCAGCGATCCGAGGGAAAGAGCGTCCCCGGCAGGGCCAGCACGTCGCCCCTGTGGATGTCGGCTACCTCCAGTCCCTGCAGGTTGGCAGCACAGCGTTCGCCGGCCCGGGCTTCTTCCGTGGGTTCCTCGTGGCGCTGCAGGGTCCGGACATGGGTGGCCAGGCCCCGGGGCATGATGACGGCATCCCTGTCTCTTTCTATGCGGCCCGAGATGATTGTGCCCGTCACAATGGTGCCAAAGCCCTTGAGAGAAAAGATCCTGTCCACGGGCAGGCGGAAGAGGTCCGTTCTGTTCTGGCCAGGCAGGCTGTGCACCATGGAGGCAATGGTCGCACGCACCTGCTCAAGGCCCTGGCCGCTGACGGCCGAGGCCGGGAGTATGGGACAGCCTTCGAGGAAGGTGCCCTGCAAAAAGTCCGCCACATCCTCGGTGACCAGATGTAACCAGTCCTCGTCCACAAGATCGCACTTGTTCAGGACTACGAAGCCCTGGCGTATGCCCAGCAGGGAGCAGATGTCCAAGTGCTCCCTTGTCTGCGGCATGACACCCTCATCGGCGGCAATGACCAACATGACCAGATCAATGCCTGCAGCGCCGGCCACCATGTTCTTCACAAAGCGTTCGTGCCCGGGCACATCCACAATGCCCAGACGCTGGCCGTCAGGCAGGTCCAGCCAGGCAAAACCCAGCTCAATGGTAATGCCCCGTTTTTTCTCTTCTTCAAGACGATCGCAGTTGATGCCTGTGAGAGCCCTGATAAGAGAAGTCTTGCCGTGATCGATGTGACCGGCAGTGCCGAGAATGAAGGACATGAGAACTCCGGAAGAATGCAGCAGACGTGGAGTCGTTCCTGTCCGGTTTTTGAGTCGTACAGGAAAGAAATCAAGAAAGACTAGCGCGAAATGGCGTTTTTGGCAATGAAGAAGCGCCACAGCCTGAAATTCTTCTCGCATAAAATGCGGACAACAAAAGAGGCTGTAGTAGAAATACGGACTGCTTCAGACGTCAATTGTGAAGCAAGACAGTATTGAAGTATGCATCTCAGTCGAGATCGCGCAGCCATTTTTCGGCGGCATCAATGAGAGCCTTGGGGGTAGAGGCCCCTGCGGTCAGGCCAACGGTCTGCTTGCCCTGAAACACGTCCCTGTCCAGTTCATGGATGTCTTCCACGTGATAGGTGGCAATGCCGCATTCGGCTGCCAGGGAAGCCAGGCGTCGGGTATTGCCACTTTGCTTGCCGCCCACCACGACCATGGCATCCACATCGGCCGCAATAGCCCGGGCTTCCTTCTGGCGCTCGTCTGTAGCGTCGCAGATGGTGGCCAGCACGGTGAGGTGGGAGAGGCGTTCGGAAAGGTAGCTGCGGATGCTGGAGAAGACCGAGGCGTTCTGGGTGGTCTGCGAGGCGAGCACCCAGGACTGGTTCGGGTCAAGCGCAAGCTCCTGCAGGGCCTGCAGGTCCGGGAAGACAAAGTTCTTGCTGTGGGCGTAGGAGATGAGGCCGCGCACCTCGGGATGATCCGCTTCACCGAAGAGCAGGAGGCTGGAACCGTCCGCAGTGGCTTCGGCAATGGAGAGCTGGGCCTTCTTGACTCTGGGACAGGTGGCATCAATGATGGTGGCTCCGCTGGCGCGCAGCGTGGCTTCGACCTGCTGGGTGATGCCGTGGGCACGGATGACCACGATGTCGTCGCTGGTCACGCCGTTGAAGTTCTGCAGGCAGGTGACCCCCAGGGCCTCGTAGTCTGCCAGGACCTGCGGATTGTGGATGATGGGGCCCAGGGTGCAGATGCGTCTGCTGCCCGGGTATTTCCTGATGGCATTGTCCAGTGTGCGCAGGGCGAGACTGACGCCCATGCAGAAGCCGGCCGTTTTGGCACGTCTGACATTCATTGCTGGCCTCCAGAAAGAAGAGGAACGGTTGAAAAGTGGCAGGAAGGGAACAAGGGGAAAGGAGGAACAGGAAAGACAGCAAGGAAAGGCTGCTGCGGGCAGGAGAAGAAAAGCATGTCCCTGGCCGCCGTCTTTCAGACAGTAATCTCCTCTGCCTGTTCCGCATCCTCGTGCAGCAGAAATTCTTCCAGGAGTTCGTCCAGCTCCGCAAAGCTGCGGCACTGGCAGAGTTGCTGGCGGAGCCTGCGTATCCCGGGGAAGGTGCGCACATATCGGGGCACGATGCTGCGCAGCCTGAACAGGGCATGTTCCTCGTCGTCGTACTGGCTGATGAGGCTCATGTGGCGTTCAATCATGTGCTTGAGGTCGCTGCGGCTGTGCTCGGGCAAGGGCTGTCCCTGCACAAGGGCCAGGTGATCGCTGAAAATGGCCGGATTGGTCAGGGCGCCGCGGCCGTACATGACGCCGTCCACGTGCGTTTCCTGCAGGCAGCGCACGGCATCTTCGGCCGTGAACAGATCGCCCGAGGCCAGCACGGGAATGTCCAGTGCTTCCCTAGCCCTGGCCAGTTCCTCCCAGCGGGCTGTCCCGGAAAAGCCCTGTCTGGCCGTGCGCGGATGCAGGGTGATGAGACCTGCGCCGGCATCCTGAAGCCGCAGGGCGAGATCGAGCCAGGGACAGGAGTCTTCGGTCAGGCCCAGGCGCAGCTTGAAGCTGACATGCCCTTTCTCTGCCTCGGCAATCATGGCCCTGGCACAGGCCAGGGCATTGTCCAGATCCCGGAACATGGCCGAACCGGCTCCCTGACGGGCGACCTTGGGCACAGAACAGCCCATGTTGAGATCGAACCAGGCAAAGCCCTTTTCTCTGAGTGTGCACACGGCCCTGCCCAGAACCGGAGCCTCGGCACCGAAGAGCTGCACGACAAGAGGCGTGTCCTCGGGCACGGTGGCCAGGACCCGCCAAGTGTTGTTGCCACCAAAGTCCAGGCCCTTGGCACTGACCATCTCCGTGACACAGCAGGCAGCACCGTATTCGCGGCACAGGGCCCTGAAGGGCAGATCACTGTAGCCTGCCAGGGGTGCAAGCCAGGGTTTGTCGGGGCCAATGGGCAGTTTTTCGGGCTGCGGGGCCACGGTCTGGGGAAAGGTCAGGGCATGGTGGGTCATGAAATACTCCGTGAACACAATGGGCCGGTGGAACAGGCACAAAGACGGCCCAGGGCCGATCTTTGATCGGTCCTGGGAACAGGGTTCTTGCGAAAGGCACAGGACCGAAAGGACTAGGATGGGATGAGGCGTACGCAGAAGAAGGAGCGGCGCTTCCGAATCTGCCTTTCTTGCTCTACCCTCTTTGCGGGTCAAGGAAAAGTATGGCAGAGTTCCTTCTGCAAAAAAAGAAAGGAGAGCAGTTTTCAGGAACATGCAGTGGCAGGATTTGCGAGAGAGGCTCGGGAAGGGCCAGGACACGGGTGGCTTGGCACTGCTGTGCTTTGTTGCATCTCTTGCCGTACTGCTCTGTGCTCTCATCCCGGAGACAAGGCAGGCAGAAGAGGGACGCGCTGCACGCAACGAGGAAGGCTCTCTCCTTGCGTCCTGGCAGCGCTCAAGGGTGGAGCAGTGGCAGCAGTCCGGCATCAAGTCCTGGTATGTGGAAAATATACGTCCCTTTGTGCCGGCCATGGAGCAGGAGCGGTCTGCCTTTGGCAGCCTGTGCGTCCGGGCTCCGGTGGAAGATCTGAGCCACGCCCAGGCCGAAGTCGCAAACACGCACCCCGTTCCCCTGCTCGACGATTTCGGCCAGTGGGAGCTTGTGGGCTATCAGTCCGGCTACCTTGGCGAGCAGCTGACTTTGCAGGGCTATCCCGTGCGCTGGCTGCAAGGGGCAGGTGTCCCAGCCTACGAACAGATGCAGGCTCGCAGCAGGAGCCTTGCGGAGACCAAGGAGCCCTTTTCCTACGTCACCAGGGCCAGGGGCCTTGGCCTGAAGGAGCCCATTCTCCGTCATGCCGCAACAGTGCAAAAGTATGCCAGGCAGTACCAAATCCCTGCGTCCCTGCTCTTTGCCGTCATGCAGGTGGAAAGTGGTGGCAGACATGAAGTGGTGAGTGCTCGCAATGCCGTGGGGCTCATGCAGGTGCAGCCTCAAACCGCAGGTCTTGAAGTGCACCGCTATCTCATCCGTCGCGAGGAAGCCGAAAAAGTGTCAGGAGCTGCCCGGGCAGGAAGGTCGCTGCAGGATACGGCTGCAGGACCAGGAAGTCGTGCACAAGGCCGATTGGGGGGAGCGGCTCCCGGGAGCGAGGCACTCATCGCAGAGCCAGGGGGCACGAGCGTGCCCGGCAGGGCACAAGGCAGCGATCCCTCTGGAGACGACCTGCATCATGTGCTCTCTCAACCGGAACGCAACATCTTCTACGGCGCAAGCTACCTGCACATCCTGGACAAAACGTACTTTGGAACGGTCCGGGACAGGGAGACGCGTCTTTTGTGTGTGGTTACGGCATACAATACAGGTCCAGGACGTTTGCAGAGACTCTTTGCACAAGATTCAAAAAAATCACTTGAGATCATCAATTCCTATACGGCAAATGGTCTGTATGAAGAGATAAGGACACGATTGTTTCAAGAAAAAACATTCAGCTATATTGATAAGGTCATTACCCTGATGCATCAATATAAAAGAATGGGTTACTGACAAGGATGAAATAGGGAATGGGCAACTCCGGGCCTTGCGAAAAAAAACTTGAAGGCTGACATCAAACTTCGTATATACCGGCAAGCACTCACAGAAAAATCCAGCAGGGTCCTGCCCTGCACGAGGTCTTTTTATGATGAACCGTTTCCTACTTCTTCCGCTTCTTGCCCTGTGCCTGATGACGGGTGCCTGCCTGACCGATGCCCAGGTGAAGAACGATGTGGCCGTCGTGGATATCGGCCGCCTGATCCGCGACAGCGAGCCCGGCAAGGCCGCACAGGCTTTCCTGGAAAGCATTCAGAAGGACTTCAATGACAAGCTTGCTGCCCAGCAGGAGAAAGTCCAGCAGAACCAGAACGACAAGCAGGCCATGCAGACGCTTGAGACCATGTATGTAAGCATGCAGCAGCGCATGCAGACCGAAGAGCAGAATGCGACCAATGTTCTGATTGAGCAGATCCTGCAGACGGTCAAGAATTTCCGCCAGCAGAAGAACTATAAGGTCATTGTGCGTACAGAAGCTCTTCTGGACTACGATCCCGCCTGTGACGTGACGGGTCTTGTTCTTGACGAAGTGAACAAGCTCAAGATTGACTTCAAGCCTGTGACGGGCGAACAGGATCTGTCCGGACAGGACGCGGCCGCAGAGTCCGAAGCACAAGCCGAAACTCAGGCAGCACCTGTCACGCAGGCTGAGCCCGCACAGGCCGCCGAACCCGCAGCCAAGCCTGCTGCCGAACCCGCACAGGCTGCAGAACCCGCAGCCAAGCCCGCAACCGAACCTGCACAGGCCAAGTAGGCTTGGAGCTTGAGAGCCAGGATGTTCTGCAGCCACATGCAGACAGCCTGAACAATGTGTAAAAATCCCCGGACCCTTCTTAACAGGGGCCGGGGATTTTTCGTTGCTGCGCAGGAGAGCCCTGCGGGGAGCCGCTCGTCCTTCTCGGCATTGAGTTCGGGCACAGTGCCAGGAGAGGCTTTCTGCCGGCAGACAACAAGGGCAGTACGCCCAGGCAAAACTGCCGGGCCCTGTTGTGCAGGGTCCGGCAGCAAAAAGGGCTCGTCAGCTCAGGGATCGGCAGTCACTGCCGGGCAGTACGCGACTGCTAGTAGGAGTGGCTGTCGTTGACCACCTCATTGGGGGTCAGCTTGTGGGAGAAGAGACGGTAGGCCCAGAACTGGTAGATCAGAACGATGGGTACCATCACCAGGGCAACACCCAGCATGATGGTCAGAGTCAGTTCACTAGAGGCAGAATTGAAGGCCGTGAGCGAGGCTGCCGGATCCATGGAGGAGATGAGCATGTTGGGGAAGATGCCCATGACGCCGAAGAAGGTCACCGCAATGATGAACACACAGTTGCAGACCCAGGCAAGGAGAATCTTCTTGCGCAGGAGCATGACAAGCACGCCTGCCAGACCAGCCACGGCCACCAGGGGAATGATGAGCAGAGCCGGCATGGCAATGTAGTTCTTGAAGATGTCGGTGTAGAAGGCTGTCAGGAAGAGGAAGGCCAGAAGACAGATTAGGGTCAGGGGCCAGAGCAGGTAGACAAAGCTCAGGGAGCGTTCCTGCAGTTCGCCTTCTGTCTTGAAGCACATCCACAGGGCTCCGTGCAGGGCAAACATGACCAGGAAGAAGAGACCGCCGGCAAGGCCGTAGAGGTTGAGGAATGTCAGCAGGTTGCCGTGGAAGACGCCGTTGGCGTCAATGGGAATGCCTCTGAACAGGTTGGCAAAGGCCACGCCGAGCAGAACGGCGGCAACAAGATTGGTGGCAAAATGCACAAGATCCCAGAGGGAGCGCCAGGCCGGATGAGCGACCTTGTTTCTGAACTCGTAGGAAACGGCTCGCAGGATCAGGGCAAAGAGCAGGAGAAGCAGCGGCACGTAGAGGGCCGAGAACATGACGGCATAGGTCTTGGGGAAGGCGGCAAAGGTGACACCGCCGGCGGCTATGAGCCAAACTTCGTTGCCGTCCCAGAAGGGGCCGGTGGCATTGTAGATGACACGGCGTTCGCCCTCATCGCGGGCGGCAAAGGGCAGCAGAGCGCCCAGGCCGAGATCAAAACCGTCCAGGATGAAGTAGACTGCCCAGAGCAGGGCCCAGAGAATGAACCATATGGTTTCGAGCATGGTTAAGCCTCCTCAGGCCCCTTGCGGGCATATTTGATGAGCAGGTAGATATCCAGAATGCCCAGGAGAGTGTACACCACAATGAAGGCAATGAGGGAGAAGAGAATGTTGCCGGGATCCACAGGGGAAACGGCATCGGAGGTGCGCATGAGGTTGTAGACAATCCACGGCTGACGGCCGATTTCCGCCACGGCCCAGCCCAGGGCAATGGCAAGATAGGGCAGGGGAATCATCCAGGGCAGCACGGAGAGCAGACGGGGATGGGGCTCGTCCTTCTTGCGCTGCAGGAAGGTCCACAGGGCGACAAGGATAAAGATGCCGCCAAGGCCAATCATGAGGCGGAAAGACCAGAACGTGGGGCCGAGCGGAGGACGGTCTTCCTTGGGGAAGTCCTTGAGGCCCTTGACCTCGGCGTCAAAGCTGCCAAAGCTCAGGAAGCTGACCATGCCGGGCAGCGGAATGGCCTCGATGCTGTTGGTCTCGTTTTCGGCATCCGGCACTGCCAGCACGTAGAAGGGCACATTCTTGGCAGTTTCCCAGTGACCTTCCATGGCAGCCAGCTTGGCAGGCTGCAGCGTGGCCACGTTCTTGCCCTGCAGGTCGCCCGTAAGGGCCACGGCCAAGGCCAGGATCAGGGTGAAGGGAGCTGCAAAGCGGAAGCTTTTGCGGAAGAAGTCCGCATGCTCGTTCTGCTTGCGCATATGCCAGGCAGAGACGCCAAGCATGAAGAAGCCGGCCAGGAGCCAGGCCGTGATGATGGTGTGCGCAAACATGCCCCAGGCATAGGGGTTGGTCACGACATCAAAGAAGTTTGCCAGCTCCGCACGTCCGTTGCGCAGGACATAGCCTGTGGGATTCTGCATGAAGCCGTTGGCAAGGATGATCCACAGGGCAGAGAGGTTGCCGGCAATGAACACAAGCCAGGCACAGACGCAGTGTGCCTTTTTGCTGAGCTTCTTCCATCCGAAATGCCAGACTGCCAGGAAGGTGGATTCCATGAAGAAGGCCACTGTGGCTTCAATGGCTAGCAGAGAGCCGAAGATGTCACCAACGTATTCCGAGTAGCGGGACCAGTTGGTGCCGAACTGGAATTCCAGGGTGATGCCCGTGACAACGCCCAGGGTAAAGTTGATCAGGAAGAGCTTACCCCAGAACTGTGCGTGTTTGCGCCAGATTTCGTCATTGGTTCTGACGTATTTTGTCTCCATCCAGGCGATGAGGAGCGAAAGCCCCAGCGTCAGAGGGACAAAGATAAAGTGGAAAAATACAGCTACAGCGAACTGCAGCCTGGACAGCATTACTGCATCCATGCCACTCCCTCCCGGTTACCTGAGACTGCACAGGGCACAAAAGCAGAAGGGGTCCGGCCTCTGTTGTGCGAGTGCGCAGGCTCAGAAAATGTAAAGTGCAAAAAATGAATGGACTCTGCTGGAGTACAGATTGGTCGTGCCGGCGCACAGATTCAGTTTGCCCCGACTGGGCAGGCGCTTGAGCCACCTGGACTGGCCTGCCCTCTTGCGCTGCGGCATGGGTCTACTTATCGATAATCAGAGCTGTTTGCAAGCAAGAAGCCTTGCTGCAGGAGCGAAGCCCCGCTTTCCCGCGGCAGCAGTGCCCTCTGGGAAAGGGCTTTGCAGCCGCAAGGATCTTGTTCCTCCCGGCCTGCAGCCTGTCAGCCGGGAGGAACATTCTGTCTTTCGTTTTTTTTTCGAAAAGGGGATTAGGGCGTGTTGACAAATTAGGTGTCGCCCTGATCTGGCCTGATTTCAGACGGGGTCATGGTGCGACAATGAGCTCTAATGGAAGTCGGTGCGCCTCATTTATATCGGCATATGCCGGTTGCCACTGCCGGATTTTGATTTTGTCAACACGACCTAGGATCTGTAGTCGGAGTTCAGCTTGACGTAGCCCACGCTCAGATCGGAGGCTTCCAGGGTGTAGTGTCCCGGGCCCACGCCGATGGCAATGTCAATGGGAATGTCTTCCTTCTGCAGGGGTCCCTCAAGCTCGTCATCGAAATTGTTGCCCAGGGGCTGCCCGTTGCGGAAGAGTTCCACGCCGCACAGGGTTACCGAGACATCCTCGGGCTTCATGGGAATGCCGCTGCGTCCCACGGCAGCCACAATGCGTCCCCAGTTAGCATCCCGGCCATAGATGGCCGTCTTGACAAGCTGGGAGTGGCCGACGGTGCGGGCCACCTGCTCGGCATCCCTGTCCGAATCCGCGCCATGGACATGGATGTGCATGACCTTGGTGGCTCCTTCGCCATCCTTGACCAGCATGTGCGCTGTGGTGCGCAGAATGTCCGTGAGAGCTGCCTCAAAGAGGGCGGCATCCGCAGGATCATCCAGGGAAACACCGGAGGCACCGTTGGCCAGGGCCAGAATCGTGTCGTTGGTGGAGGTATCCCCGTCCACGCTGACCCTGTTGAAGGTCGCGTCGGCACAGCGTGCAAAGAGGGCCTGCCACTTTTCGGGATCCACCTTGGCATCCGTGAGCACCACACAGAGCATGGTGGCCATGTTGGGACAGATCATGCCGGCCCCCTTGGCCATGGTGGTCAGGCGTACCGTGCCGCCGGAGAGCTGCAGATCCCTGCTGGCGAACTTGGGAAAGGCGTCCGTGGTCATGAAGGCCCTGGTAAAGCCTTCGGCATCGCGACTGCCCAGGCTTTCCACCAGGGCAGGCACGGCGGCTTCCCACTTGTCCATCTTGAGCTGATCGCCAATGACACCAGTGGACATGGGCAGAAGGCTTTCTGCCTCAAGGCCCAGCCTGCCGGCCACCATGGCCAGGGTGGTGCGGCAGTTTCCAAGCCCCTCGTCTCCGGTGCAGGCATTGGCCTGACCGGAATTGGCCACGACGCCGCGCACGGTGCGGTGTCGTGCGAGAATGTCCTGGCAGACCAGGACAGGAGCTGCCTTGAAGACGTTGGTTGTGAAGACACCGGCAGCAACAGCATCGGCTTCAGAAACAATGAGACCGAGATCGTCCCTGCCCTGCTTCTTGAAGCCGGCCTGTGCGGTTCCGGCAGCAAAGCCCCTGGGCAAATCATTTGTCTGTTTCACGGCGGAAATCCTTGGGCATGCCAGTTTTCTGGCGTTTGCATGAAAAAAAGAGGCGGAGAGCCTGAAATAGGCCGCCGCCTCGTATGCGTTCTATGAAAAGTCAGTCTTACGCCTTGGCACTCTTGATCTGTTCGGCCAGGTTGGCAGGAACACGCTCGTAATGGTCAGGCTGCATGGTGAAGGACGCACGCCCCTGGGTCTTGGAACGCAGGTCCGTGGCATAGCCGAACATGCTGGCCAGGGGCACCTGGCAGCGGACGGCCTGGGCACCGCCGGCGCGAGCCTCCATGCTGGACACACGGCCGCGGCGGCCGGTGAGGTCGCCCATCACGTCGCCCAGGTATTCCTCGGGGGTGACGACTTCCACGTCCATGATGGGTTCAAGCAGCTCGGGAGCCGCCTTCTGCATGGCGTCCTTGATGGCCATGGAGCCGGCCACGTAGAAGGCCTGTTCGGAGGAGTCCACTTCGTGGTAGGAACCGAAGACCAGGTTGACCTTGATGTCCACGCAGGGGAAGCCGGCGACCACGCCGCTCTTCATGGCATCCTGGATGCCCTTGTCAATGGAGGGGATGTATTCCTTGGGAATCACACCGCCAGTGATGGAGTTGATAAACTCGTAGCCCTTGCCGGGATTGGGTTCGATTTCGATGACGCAGTGACCGTACTGGCCGCGACCACCGGACTGCTTGACATGCTTCATGTCGGACTTGGCAGGCTTGGTGATGGTTTCGCGGTAGGCAACCTGGGGCTTGCCCACGTTGGCGTTCACGTTGAATTCTCGGGTCAGGCGGTCAACGATGATTTCCAGATGCAGTTCGCCCATGCCGGCTATGAGGGTTTGGCCGGTTTCCTCGTCACCCTTGACGCGGAAGGAGGGGTCTTCCTTGGCCAGCTTGCTCAGGGCAGCGGAGAGAGCATCCCTGTCGCTCTTGGTCTTGGGCTCAATGGCGACTTCGATAACGGGATCTGGAATGTGCAGGGATTCCAGAATGACCACGCGCTTGTCGTCGCACAGGGTGTCACCGGTGGAGGCGTTCTTGAGGCCCACTAGAGCCACGATGTCACCGGCGCCGGCCCACTTGATGTCTTCACGCTTGTTGGCGTGCATCTTCAGGATGCGGCCCACGCGTTCGCGCTTGCCGTTGTTGGCATTGAGCACGGTCATGCCGCTTTCCAGGTAGCCAGAATAGATGCGGAAGAAGGAAAGGTGGCCAATGAAGGGGTCGGAGAACAGCTTGAACACCATGCCGCACAGGGGCTCGTTGTCATCGCAATGGCATTCCAGGGTCTCCTCCTCGTTGTGAGGCAGATGGCCGAGAACCGGAGGAATGTCCACGGGAGAGGGCAGGTAGCTCACAATGGCGTCGAGCAGGGGCTGCACGCCCTTGTTGCGGAAGGCGGAGCCGCACAGCACGGGCACCACGCTGCGGTTGATGGTGGCCTTGCGCAGGCAGGAGACAATTTCTTCCTCGGTCAGTTCCTCGCCGTTGAGGTACTTTTCCAGCAGGACTTCGTCCTCTTCGGCAACGGCTTCCAGCATGGCATGGCGGTACTGCTCGAAATCGGCCTGCATGTCGGCGGGCACGGGGCCCACTTCAAATTCGATACCCTTGCTGCTCTTGTCGTAGATGATGGCTTCGCCCCTGATGAGGTCGACGATGCCGTCAAATTTGTCTTCAGCGCCGATGGGCAGCTGAACGGGAATGGGGGTGGCGCCCAGACGATCGTGGATCATTTCCACGCAGCGAAGGAAGTTGGCACCAATGCGGTCCATCTTGTTGACAAAGCAGATACGGGGCACGCCGTAGGTATCTGCCTGACGCCAGACTGTTTCGGACTGGGGTTCAACACCGGCGACGGCATCGAAAACGCAGACAGCACCGTCAAGCACACGCAGGGAACGTTCCACTTCGATGGTGAAGTCCACGTGGCCGGGAGTATCGATGATGTTGATGCGGCAGTCTTTCCAGAAGCAGGTTGTTGCTGCAGAGGTAATGGTAATGCCGCGCTCTTTTTCTTCTTCCATCCAGTCCATGGTGGACTCACCGTCATGTGTCTCACCAATCTTGTGATTGACACCGGTGTAGAAAAGGATGCGTTCGGTGGTCGTTGTCTTGCCAGCGTCAATATGGGCCATAATGCCGATATTGCGTTCTTTGTCTATTGTCACAGTGCGGGCCACGGGATTTCCTCCAAAAAGATGCCAGCTGTCCTAGGCACAATGCTGTGCAGGAAACTGCACAGCATTGCACGTATATGCTCTGTACAGTTTACCAACGATAGTGGGCAAAAGCCTTGTTGGCTTCAGCCATGCGGTGGGTGTCTTCACGCTTCTTCACTGCGCCGCCGCGACCGTTGTAGGCATCCAGAAGCTCAGCAGAGAGCTTGGCGTCCATGCCCTTTTCACCGCGGGAACGTGCGTAGTTGATGATCCAGCGGATGGAAAGGGAAAGCTGGCGATCGGCACGCACTTCCATGGGCACCTGATAGGTGGCACCGCCCACACGACGGGATTTGACTTCAAGGCGCGGCTTCACATTGTCAAGCGCCTTTTCGAAGGCGCGCATGGGATCTTCCCCAGTCTTCTCAGCAAGAGTCTGCACGGAAGAGTAGAAGATCTTTTCAGCAGCGCCCTTCTTGCCGTCATACATGAGACGGTTGACAAATTTGGTGACAAGTTTGCTGCCATACAGCGGATCGGGCAGCACTTCACGCTTGGGTACGGGACCTTTACGGGGCATGTTCTTCTCCTTAAAGAGTGCTAAATCGCGGTGCCATCAGCCCCGCAGCGCCCGGCGCCTGCGGCAGCCTGGTGCGTTGCATGACGAACACCGATAACGAGCGAAATGCTAGAAATGCAAAAAAAACTACTTCGGACGCTTGGCGCCGTACTTGGAACGGCTCTTGCGACGATCGGAAACACCGGAGGTATCCAGGGTGCCACGGATGATGTGGTAACGCACACCAGGAAGGTCCTTCACACGGCCGCCGCGGATGAGCACGACGGAGTGTTCCTGCAGATTGTGGCCTTCACCGGGAATGTAGGCGGTGACTTCGAGGCCGTTGGTCAGGCGCACACGGGCGACCTTGCGCAGGGCGGAGTTAGGCTTCTTGGGGGTGGTGGTGTACACACGGGTGCACACACCACGACGTTGAGGGCAGGAATGCAGTGCAGGTGTCTTTTTGTGCTTCACTGAATCCTTGCGCTCAATGCGGATGAGCTGGTTGATGGTAGGCATTCTTCCTCCAAAAAATTTCGCCTCTCTACTCAGGGGCGCAAAACAAGAAGAGGGGCCGACCCCCTCTAAAGCAGGCGAGCTTTACAAAACAACGTCGCTTTTGTCAACTCTTTTTGACAATGCCTTGTAATCATGCATAAAGCTGCCAAAATCCTGTATACTGTCAGGTCGTTTCCGCAAAGAGGGGCACGGTGTGTGCACATCTACCCCTTGTGTCTGCAGAGCCCCCTAGTCCTCGTGATGGTGATCGCAGCCGCAGGAGCAGTCGTGATCGTGGCTGTGCCTGCTCTTGCGGACAATGCGCTCTTCAACATAGTCGTCGAGGTCGTCGGTTTCGCCGAGGTACTCAAGCACTCTGTAGTGCAGGTTGCCGATGAGCTGCTCAAGAAAGTCGGTGGCCTCGTCGCCAAAGGTCCTGCTGAGCAGGCTGACCAGAAATTCTATGCGCTTGGCATTGCGGAAGGCTTCCCTGCCCTCCTCATCGCCTTCGGGCACATCTTCCAGGGCCTGTTCCATGAGGCGGATTTCTTCCTCGGTGACATTCTTGATGGGCTGAATCTGATTGTTGATGTGAACCATGCCGTTGATCAGGGTGAGTTCCTGCGGCTCGCCATTAAGATAGCCAATAATGAAAGACATAGTGTTCTCCGCAAAAAGAGAAGTGGCAGTGAACAAATGTGATGTCCGCGCCCCCCGATGCAAGAGGAGACGCGGACACAAGGGAATATCTGGACAGCGCAGCGGCGCGTGCCTGAAAAAGGTTTGTATCGGGACAGGCCTGTACCGGGGAAGCGGCAGGCTACTGCCTGCCCCCGGTTTCGTCATCGTCGTCGAGCACGTTATCGCGCTCGTCCTGACAGATGTCGACGACCTTGCGCAGGTTGGCAAGGAAGGCCTGCGTCTGCGCCCTGTTCTTCACAAGGCCCACAAGCTTCTGCACAACCCTGCTTCTGGCGGCGGAAAGGTCGCTGTCGCCAAGGAGGTTGTTTTTGGCAAGAAGGAGCAGAACGTCCTGCATGCGCTCTGCAGTTTTCATTTCCACCCCGGAGAGGGCGTCCATGGTGTCTTCTTCCACTGCGGCCAGAACCATGATGGAGCTTGTGTACAGGCGTTCAATGAAGTTGCCGTACAGAAAGCCGCCAAGGAAGCGCAGGGACTGCTCGTTTTCGCCGGCCAGGGCGAACATCCTCTTCATTTCTGCCGAGGAGTAGCGGGCCAGTTCTGCCTGTCCCTTGGGTGTGTGCATGGCCTTCTGGACAGCGGCTATCTGCGTTGCGCCAAGGTCTGTCTGCCGGACCTTGGGGAGCAGCAGCTGCAGCATCTTCTGTTCGCGCTGCACGTCAGAGACCGATCCAAAGCAGAAGGCAAAGTCCCTGTCAGCCGTGACCATGCCGCTGGTGACGGCCCGCCAGTCCCACTCTTCCCTGCCCGTGGGGCTGATGGAGGAGGAGATGCTCAGCTGCGGCTGATAGATGAAGCCTGCCTTTTTGAAGGATCGGATTTCCGAAAGGGCCTTTTCTATGAGGCTGGATTCAAGCACCATGCTCTGCAGCCTGACGCTCACGTCGCCGGTCTGCAGGGCCCGGGCCTTTGCAGGAAGTGCAAGGGCAAGGACCAGAAGCGTCACAAGGAGCAGAGCTGTCAGAAGGACAGACGTGCCCGTCCCTCCGAGCACTCCCTGTGCACAGAATGCTCTTGGTGTATCAGTCTTCGCCATTTTCCAGAGCCTCATGGAAGCGTGCCTGCAGGGTGGTGAGCTTTTCCAGGTTGTCCTTCAGCTCTGCGGCCCTGTCGCGTTCGCGCTGGACAATTTCCGGCTTGGCACGGGTGACGAAGCTCTCGTTGGAAAGCTTCTTGTCCACTACTTCCAGGGCAGTCTGTAGCTTGCCCATTTCCTTGGCGAGGCGGGCCAGTTCGCCCTGCAGATCCACATTGCCCTTCAGGGGCACAATGATCTGGCAGCCCTGGACAACGGACGAGGCGGAAGCCTTGGGGGCGTGGATGTCTATGCCCACTTCCATGCGTTCCAGCCTGGCAAGGGTGACAATGGTGCCCTCGTTGGCCAGCAGCAGTTCCTGCTGGCCCGCATCGGCCGGACGAAGCGTGAGCACGACCTTGTGGCTGGGATTGATGTCGAGCTCGGCCTTGATAGTGCGCACGGCCACAATGACGCCTTGCAGGAATTCCATCCTGGCGGCGTCCTCGGGCCTGAGGCAGTCGGGACGCTCCTCGGGGTAGCGCATGGTGGCAAGATCTTCCCCGGCATGCCCGGGCAGGGCCTGCCAGATTTCTGCCGTCACAAAGGGCATGATGGGATGCAGGAGGATGAGCAGTTCCTTGAGCACGGTGTAGAGCACATACTGCGACTGCGCCTTGCGTTCTGCAGATTGCATGTCCGGCTTCACAAGCTCGAGGTACCAGTCGCAGAACTCGGACCACAGGAACTTGTAACCGCCCTGGGCCACGTCATTGAAGCGGTATTCCTCAAAGGCCTGGTCCATGTCCCTCTTGAGCAGTTCCAGCCTGTGCAGGATCCAGCGGTTGTTCAGGCCTTCCACTGCGGCAAGGTCCACCGCTTTGGGCGCCTCGTCCTCCAGATTCATGAGGGTGAACCTGGCGGCGTTCCAGAGCTTGTTCACAAAGTGGCGGTAGCCTTCAATGCGCTCTTCCGAGAGCTTGATGTCCCTGCCCATGGCTGCAAAGGCCGTGAGCGTGAAGCGCAGGGAGTCACAGCCGTAGGTCTCGATCATCTTGACGGGATCGATGACATTGCCTGTGGATTTGGACATCTTCTTGCCCTGGGCATCGCGAACCAGGGCGTGCAGGTAGACGGTCTTGAAGGGCACGTTGCCCATGAAGTGCTCGCCCATCATGATCATGCGGGCGACCCAGAAGAAGAGGATATCAAAGCCCGTTACCAGCACAGCCGTGGGATACCACCGGGCAAGATCCTCGGTTTTGTCCGGCCAGCCCAGCGTGGAGAAGGGCCACAGAGCGGAGGAGAACCAGGTGTCCAGAACGTCCTCGTCCTGGTGCAGGTCATGGGAGCCGCACTCGGGGCAGACGGTCGGATCCTCCTCGGCAACAATGAGGTGGTGGCACTGGGTGCAGGTCCAGGCTGGAATGCGGTGCCCCCACCAGATCTGGCGGCTGATGCACCAGTCGCGGATGGTGTCCAGCCAGTGGTAGTAGGTCTTGGTCCAGGTCTCGGGCAGAAGCGTGATCCTGTTCGGGATGGCTTCCTTGGCCCTGGGGGCCAGCTTGGTTGTGGCCACAAACCACTGTTCCGAGACATGGGGTTCGACGACGGTGTGGCAGCGGTAGCAGTGTCCGACGGAGTGGGTGAGGTCCTCGATGCGGACAAGATCGCCCCGGGACTCGATGTCGGCAAGAATGGCCTTGCGGCACTCCTGCTTGCTGAGGCCGGCATACTTGCCGGCTTCGGCCTTCATGATGCCGTCTTCGTCAATGACCTGGATGAATTCGAGATTGTGGGTCTTGCCCAGGGCCCAGTCGTTGTGGTCATGGCAGGGCGTGACCTTGAGGGCACCCGTGCCGAATTCTCTGTCCACGTACTTGTCGGCAATGATGGGAATGGCCCGGCCCAGCACGGGAACAAGGGCTGTCTTGCCGATGAGGTGGGTGTAGCGCTCGTCCTCGGGATGAACGCAGATGGCCGTGTCACCGGGAATGGTTTCCGGACGGGTGGTGGCAATGATGATGCTCTCGTCGCTGTCCTGCAGATGGTAGCGGATGCTCCACAGGTGGCCCCGTTCGTCACTGTGCTCCACTTCATCGTCGGCCAGGGCCGTGTGGCAGCGGGAGCACCAGTTGATGATGTACTTGCCGCGATAGATGAGCCCTTCCCTGTAGAGCTGCACAAAGACCTTGCGCACGGCCCTGGACAGGCCCTCGTCCAGGGTAAAGCGCAGCCGTGTCCAGTCCACGGAGCAGCCCAGGGCCTCGATCTGGTTGAGAATGCGATGGCCATATTCCTCGCGCCACTGCCAGACGCGTTCAATGAATTTTTCCCGTCCCAGATCCTGGCGGCGCTTGCCTTCCTTGGCCAGCGTCTTTTCAACCACGTTCTGGGTGGCGATGCCGGCATGGTCCGTACCGGGGATCCACAGGACATTGCGGCCCTTCTGCCTGTAGTGACGGCACAGGGAATCAATGAGGGTCAGATTGAGGGCATGACCGATATGCAGGGCACCGGTGACGTTCGGCGGAGGAATGACAATACAATAGGGATCGCCGCTCGCTTTGGGATCAGGGGAAAACGTTTTATCGTCCCGCCAGCGCGAACGCCATTTCGCTTCGACGTCGCGGGGCTCGTAGCCCTTGGGAAGAGTATCAGACATCTTGCATTCTCCATGAAAGTCGGGGATAGTGGCCCTATGTTGAACAATATGCCGCCCATTGCCATGTTGTGGGATGATGCCCATATCTGGGGGCTTATGTCTTTACGAGCTTTGCGGAGCCTCGGCTTTCCAGTCCGGCTCCTGAAGGGCAGAGACATAGCCCAAGGGGCCCTTTTTCGCAAGCAAGCAGGTTTTGAGCCAGCCCGGGTTCTGGTTGTGCCGGGAGGTTCTGCCAATCTCAAGGCAGAAGCCCTGGGCGAGGCAGGCAAGCGGGCCATCTGCGACTTTATACGACACGGAGGCCGCTACCTCGGATTTTGCGGCGGAGCGGGCCTCGCCCTCTCCCACTCCAGGGGCCTTGCTCTGTGCCCCTGGATACGTGCAGACTACCCGCAGCGCATTCTGCACCTGATCTCCGGCTACGTCCTGGCAGATCCCTGTCCGCATGCCCTGACGCCCGACTGGCAGGACAAAAAGCCCTCCCTGCCTGTCTGGTGGCCGGGCCGTTTTCACAACAGCGGCGGAGATGTGTCCGTTCTTGCCCGCTACCGCTGTCCGGATCGGGACTTCTGGATTGCCGACATAGCACTGGAGAGCGTGCCGCGGCGCATCTTCGAGGACTGGAAATGCCGTTATGGCGTGAATTTTACGGCAGACTTCCTGACGGATACCGAGCTCATCGTGACCGGGCGTTCGGGGGAAGGCGAGTATGTCTTGAGCTATTCGCACTTGGAGACTCCGGACAGCCCTGATGCCAACATCTGGTTTGCCCACATTTTAAGCAGGCTGGCAGGCGTGCGGGTGGAACACAGCCATGTTGCCGCCTGGCAGTTTCTCACCCAGCCAAGATCCCTGGAATCCTTTGTGCCGCAGACCCTGCGCAGCCTCATTGCCCAGACACGAGAGCTCATTGCCCTGGCCGTGGAACACAGGCTCTTCTTTGCCAGAACCCCCTGGCTCATGGGCTGGAAGCAGGGACTGCCCGGCGGCATGTGCACCAACCTTCTGGCAGCACTGGACGCCGCCTGCAATACGGCACCCTCCAGAGCCGCCCTCTCCTTCTGGCAGGAATACGAGCCGGAAGTCCGCGAGCTGGCAAGGACCTTCTTTGTGCGAGCCGAAGGCTATCTTCTGGCGGCCCGCCTGGCGGACACACTTCTTGTGAGCATGCCCAATGCCGTGGACAAGGCAAGCCTTGCCAAGGAGCGCGATCAGCTCTTCGGACATCCCATGCTCGGCAAGGGCATTCTCGGGCGCATTCTGTCCCTGGTGGAGGAATACTTCTATCTCTGCGTGGAAGCAGCCGACAGCCCGGAGACTGAGGATTCTGCCCTGTTCTGAAAAGACGGTTTCTGCTCCTGACAGAGCCTGGAAAACTGGCACCGGTTTTTTGAAAAACTGGGTAAATGCAAAGACCTCCCCGTTTTCGGGGAGGTCTTTGCATTTGGGAGACAGGGAAAATGAGAGTCCCTGCAAGGGGCTCTCTCAGAAGGCTTTTTTAGAGCTTCTTGATATCGGCGTACCAGCTGGCAGACTGCTCGAGCAGCTTGGCATTTCTGGAGGCCAGTTCCTGCGGATCCTTGACAAAGCCGTCCATGAGCTGGGCGGAGTCAAAGAGGGAGTTGATCATGGATGCCAGAATGGCATCGTTGGCATCGGCCTTGAAGATGCGCAGCAGGGCACGCAGCAGAGGATGTTCGCGGTTGACTTCCAGTGTCTTCACCGGGACTTCCATGTTCTTGTCCATGGCGCGCATGAACTTGTCCATGGCCGAGGTCACGCCGTCTTCGGAGGAAAGCACGGCTGCACTGTCCGTCAGACGCTTGGAAACGACTACGTCCTTGACCCGGGCGCCGAGCAGTTCCTTCATTTTGGCGATGAGATCGTCAAAAGTCTTTTCGTCTTCGGAAGAAAGGGGGGCTTCCCTGGGGGTGGCGTCCTCCTTGTCGGCAAAGGCTTCGAGATCCTTTTCTTCGGCATTTTCAATGGACTTGAAGGTCCATTCCTTGTAGGTGCCGATGCCGCTGACAATGAATTCGTCAAAGGGTTCGTAGAAGAACAGGACTTCCAGGCCCTTCTTGCGGAAGCGGTCCATGTTCGGATTGAGCTTGGCAGCCTCGCGGCTGGCGGCCGTTACATACCAGAAGGTCTTCTGACCTTCCAGGGCGCGGCTCTGGTATTCTTCCAGGCTCGAGACCTCTTCGGCGTTCTCGTTGGCAGAGGTGTTGAAGCGCAGCAGGGCCAGGATCTTGTCCCGATTGGTGAAGTCCTGATGGACGCCCATCTTGAGGATGATGCCGTGATGCTTCCAGAACTTGAGGAAGTCCTCGGGACGATCCTTCACCATCTTTTCCAGGTGATTGAGGGTCTGCTTAACTATGGTCTGGTTGATCTTGCGCAGGACACGGTTTTCCTGCAGCGTCTCGCGGGAGATGTTGAGCGGGATGTCCTCGGTGTCCACAATGCCCTTGAGGAAGCCAAGGTACGGAGGAATGAGGTCCTTGTTCTTGTGCTGGATGAGCACGCGGTTGCTGTACAGGTCCAGTCCCCAGTACTCGTCTTCCCTGGGACCGCGGAACTCCTGGGCTTCGTCGGGGATATAGAGCAGGGCATGGAACTGCACGGGGCTGTCCACGCTGATGTGCAGCCAGTCCAGGGGATCCTTGCTGTCATAGGTAAAGGACTTGTAGAAGTCCTTGTACTGGTCGGCCGTCACCTGACTCTTGGGCTCGCGCCAGAGTGCGGGCTGGGTGTTGACCTTTTCGCCGTCCACCAGGACCGGGAAGGGGATGAAGCCGGAATGCTTGCGGATAATGCCGTCAATGCGGTATTTTTCGGCATATTCCTCGGCATCGTCCTTGAGGTGGACCACGATCCTTGTGCCGCGCACAGGTTCGGTTTCCTCACTGGGAGACACAGTGTAAGTGCCAAGACCGTCACTTTCCCACACAAAGGCAGAGCCATCGCCAAAGGCCGGACGGGAATAGACCTCGACCTTGTTCGCGACCATGAAGACAGAATAGAAGCCGACACCAAAGTGGCCGATGATCTGCGAGGCATCCACGGGCTTCTTGTCGCCCTCGGCGGCAGCTGCCTGGCCCGCAAGCTCGGCAAGAAATTCCTCGGAACCGGACTTGGCAATGATGCCGAGGTTTTCGCCGAGTTCCTGCTCGGTCATGCCGATACCGGTATCGGCAATGACGAGTTCCTTCTTGTCCTTGTCCAGGGTGATGCGGATTTCCAGGGGCAGCTGGGCTTCCCTGGGCGTCTCGCCGCGGTTTTGACGGAAACGCAGCTTGTCCAGGGCGTCCGAGGCATTGCTCACCAGTTCGCGCAGGAAGATTTCTTTATTGGTATACAGAGAATTTGTCAGAATCTGAAGCACCTTGCGAACTTCGGCGCGAAATTCGCAGGTCTTTTTGCCTTCTGCAGTCTCAGTCTGTTCGCTCATTGTAAACCTCCAGGACAAGGACCGTGGAGCGGGCCTGTCCCTCCATAGATTGCGTATCAAGCAGAAAAAAAGGGTCTGCTTCTGCTTTTTTCAGGAGAGAAGTAATCACGATTGCCAAGAGAGCAAGATGTATCCGGGCATTTGTCTGTTTCTTTTCCTGCATGGGGATACTGTCCCGGGAGAAGTGTGCCAGAAAAGCGGATCCCTGGAGGGATGCAAAAAAAGACCTTCCGCACCGGGCGGGTTTGCCGCGGGGCGGAAGGTAGAAGAAAGATGGAGGCAAGGGCTGGTTGCGCCCCTTGTGATCAGTAGGCCTTTTCAGTGCACCATTCGGCTATGCGTGCCTGGGTGCGCAGAACGTAAATGTTCGGTCCCCTGGCCGTGCCAAGTTCCGTGTAGCCGCCTTTAAGGCGGAAGATCTGCCAGTCGCCCCTGGGCAGAAGCCCTTGGCTGACCCTGGCCACAAGGGAGGCATGGGCCTCCTTTGCCGAGCAGAAGACGGGGAACTCCCGGACAGCAGGATCCAGAAAGATCTCGGAGCCTGCAGCCAGATCCACCACAAGAAAGCCTGGCGCATAGGTGTAGAGGATATCGCAGGGAACCGATGGCCCTGGAATGTTTTTTTGCGCGACCTGTGCCTCTCTGGCGCAGCCCGAACTGAGCAGGAGGGTCAGGAGCAGGCACGGTAGGAAAACAGCAGCAACGAAGTCAGGGCCCCTGCTGGTTGCGTTGGCGCACATGGAAGGACTCCCTGTCCTTATCGGTCGCCAAAGTGGTGGCTTCCGAACTGATTGGAGGAGGCGGAGGGACTGGAAGGCGCAGCAGATTGCGACATCTGGCCGGCCATCTGCTGCAGCCTGGCAATGCGTTCCTCCATGGGCGGATGAGTGCTGAAGAGGTTGGCCATGCCGCCGGAAAAGAGCGGCGAGACAATGAACATCTCGGCCGTGGTGGGATTGCCGTTCTGCATGGGCACCTGACCTGCGGCCCGCTGCAGCTTGTCCAGGGCGTCGGCCAGGGCCAGGGGGTCATTGCAGTACTGGGCACCGCCGGCGTCGGCCAGGTATTCGCGGGATCGGGAAATGGCCATCTGGATAAGGGTTGCGGCAATGGGCGCCAGAATGGCCATGAGAAGGCCGGCTATGGGATTGGTGCGTTCGCCGTTCTCATCGCGGGCACCGCCGAAGAAGGAGGCAAACTGCAGCATGTTGGCCAGCATGACAATGGTGGAGCCCATGACTGCGGCAATGGACTGGATGAGAATGTCGCGATGGGCAATGTGGGCTATCTCGTGGGCCAGGACGCCGCGCAGTTCTCTTGGTGTGAGCACCTGCACAATGCCCTCGGTCACAGCCACGACAGCGTGCTGGGGATCCCTGCCCGTGGCAAAGGCATTGGGGGCCTGTTCGGGCACCACGCAGACCTTGGGCTTGGGAATGCCGGCATTGTGGGCCAGTTCTTCCACAATCTGGTGGAGCATGGGGGCTTCCTCATAGGCAAGCTCCCGGGCATTGTACATCTTAAGAACAATGGAATCGGAGAACCAGTAGCTGCCCACATTCATGAACAGGGCAATGGCAAAGGCAATGATGATGCCCGTTCTTCCGCCAATCATGCCACCAATGAGGATGATAATGGCCGAAAGGGCAGCCAGCAGGAAGAGAGTTTTGAGTTGACTTGTCATAACTGCTCAGTTGTTTTCAATGTTTAGTTGCAGGATTTTGGTTGCAGGGGAAAGGGATGCCGCTCTCGGACTCAGCGGCCTGCTGTATGGCGCCACCACAGCTGGAAGACCATCAGGGTCCACAGGGGCGTGCGCAGGTCCTGCTGGCCGGAAAGGTGTACATCCATGAGGCGGCGGACTTCTTCGGGATTGAAGAAGCCTTGTCCCGCAAGGGATTCCCTGCCCAGCAGATCCTCCATCAGTGGTCGCAGACGGCCCCTGAGCCACTTGGACACGGGAATCTGAAAGCCGCGCTTGTTGCGGTGGAGGATTTTCTTCGGAAGAAGATCGGCAAAGGCCTTCTTGAGCAGATATTTGCGTCTGAGGCCGTGCAGCTTGTATCTGGAGGGCAGACGGAGGACAAATTCCGCAAGTTCCCTGTCCAGAAAGGGGGCCCTGACTTCCAGGGAGTTGAGCATGGAGCAGCGATCCACCTTCACTAGAATGTCGTCAAGCAGAAAGCCCCTGATATAGGTATTGAAGGTCTGGTCAAGGTCGTCGGCATGGTCGCCATAGTCGCCATGGTAATAGGCCCTGCAGGTTGGGGCAAAGAGGTTTTCGTTGTGAAGGAAGTCCCTGTCTGCATGCTGCAGGATGCGTTCCTGCATGTCAGCGGAACAGGCCGAGAGCATGGACTGTATGCGCAGCCACGGAGGGAGCTTCGCTGCCCTGAGGAAGGTGGTTGTTGCCAGGCGCAGGTTGACATAGCCCGTGGATGCGGGCAGGCGGCGGCAGATGGGTTCGATGATGTAGTGACGCAGGAACAGCGGCCAGCGGTTGTAGGACTGGGCAATGGCAAAGCCTGCGTAGTGCTCGTAGCCGGCCCACAGTTCGTCGGATCCGTCTCCGCCCAGGGCGACTGTCACGTGCTGCCGCGTCATCCTGGAAAGGAGCCAGGTCGGGGCTGCCGACGGGTCGGCCACGGGCACATCCATGGCACTGACAACGGAGGGCAGGATGTCTGAGCACTCTTCTTCCAGAAAGACGCGCTCGTAATGGGTGGTGCCAAAGGTCCTGGAGGCCAGACGGGCATAGCTGCTCTCGTCGTAGCTTGCTTCGTGAAAGCCGATGGAAAAGGACTTGATGGGCGTGGACGAGGCTTCGGCCATGAGCCCGGTGACGATGCTCGAGTCGATGCCGCCCGAAAGAAAGACACCCAGGGGCACGTCGGCAATCATGCGGCGCCGCACGGCCCTGCGCATGAGACGGCGCAGTTCCTCGCAGGCCTCCTGCTCGTCCATGACCAGGCTTGAGGGCTGAGGGATATCCCAGTAGGACCACAGGGAGAGCTCGCCTCTTTCCAGGACAAAGGCTGTCGCCGGCGGCAGCTGGAGTATTTCCCGGAACATGGTCTGCGGGCAGGGCACGTACTGATAGGCCAGGTAACGCATGAGCGCCCTGTCATCCAGGGTCAGGCTGAGCTCCGGGACCTTCCTGAGGCAGGAGAGTTCGGAGGCAAAGAGGAACTGACCGTTCTGCACGGTATAGAAGAGCGGCTTCTTGCCAAAGCGGTCGCGGGCTCCGAAGAGGCACTTGCGGACATCGTCCCACAGGACGAAGGCAAACATGCCGTCGAGATGATCCAGGCAGTCCCTGCCCCAGACCCTGTAGGCTTCCAGCAGGACCTCTGTGTCGGAATGTGTCTGGAAGTGCGCGCCCCTTTGCTGCAGTTCCTGGCGCAGTTCGCGGTAATTATAGATTTCGCCGTTGAAGACAATGGAAAGCCGGCCCTCCGCATCCTGCATGGGCTGGGCGCCGCCGGCAAGGTCGATGATGGAGAGCCGTCTGTGGCCGAGACAGATGTTGTTGTGTCTCAGAATGCCGCTGCCGTCAGGTCCCCGATAGGCCATTGCCTCCGTCATGAGGCGGACAGCCTGTTCGTCCTCTTCGGACAGTCGGGCATTGGATGCAAGTGAGACAATGCCTGCTATGCCACACATACGTTATGTCCTCTCCCTGTGTGCCTGAATGAAGAGCGAGGCCAGCTGGGAACCGTTGGTTTGTTGCGAAAAGAGTTCACGGGCAAGCTGTGCCGCCCGGGCACCGTAGCATCTGGCCTGTTCGGGATGGTCAATGAGCTCCTGCAGGGCCAGGGCCAGAAGGGTCGGATTGCCCGGAGGAACAAGAAGTCCGGTCTCCCTGTGGCGGACAATTTCGGGCAGGGCATTGACGTTGCTGGCGACGACGGGCAGGCCGAAGCTCATGGCTTCGATGACGGTATTGGGAATGCCGTCTCGCTGTCCCGTGGGCGCGATGACACAGGGCGCTGCAAAGATGTCGTGAGCGCGCAGGATGTCGGGAAAGGTGTCATGGGAGACGAGCCCGGGGAAGGTCACGCGATCTTCAAGGTGCAAATCCCTGCACAGGGCATAGAGCGTGCTGTCCAGCTTGCCGAGGCCCATCATGGCCCCGCCGCCACCGACCAGGGTAAGGCGGAAATCGACGTTGTTGCGCGCAAGTTCGGCGCAGGCCCGAAGGAGCACGTCAAAGCCCTTGGTCACGTCAAAGCGACCTGCAGCGAGCAGACGGACCGGGGGCCGCATGGGCAGGGGCGCAAGCCTGTCCACATGCAGGGTCAGGCTGTTGTAGATAACGGCAACTTGTGGTGTGCGCCCATGTGACGTTGTGCCGGCCAGCAGGTCCCTGATGCGCCCGGCATCGGCCTGGTTGTTGGTGCGTACGGCACAGGCATCGCGCAGCTTGACCACGAGATCGGGATCGGCGGGGTTCAGGTTGTCTCCCCTGGCCGAGGTCACGTAGCCAATGCCCGTGCACTGGAAGATGGTGCGTGCCGCTGTTGTTGTGCCCCTGGGCCATGGGGCATAGAGCAGATCGATGCCTTCCTTCTGCAGCAGCGGCGCCAGGTGGAGACCGCACAGGAAGGCCCAGAGATTTTCACCCAGGATTTCCAGACTGGACCATCGGCAGCAGACATTGTCGGCAAACAGACGGACAAGGCGGACAGGGTGCCTGAACGCAAGGCGCAGGACAGACCAGAGGATGCGAGGCAGGGCCCGGATGCCAAGTCTCGTGGCCTCGTCGGCAGCCTGGCACATTTCCCGAGAGCACAGACGCAGATTCCTGCCGTAGAGGGTATAGACGTGCACCGGCAGGTGCTGCTTCAGGGCCTCGATGTCCCGGAAAATGAAGGGCTGGGTAAAGAGGGGATACCAGAGCAGGAGAACGGCAAGGCGAGGCGTGCTGTTCTTTGTGGAAGAACCTGGAGTCACACTGTGTTGATCAGGCATGAGACCTCATGACAGGGGAGGCATCGTCCCCTGCTGACGCATACGTCCAGTCGCCGTGTGCAGCAGGGGCTGCCGGGCAGTGCGCAAGGAGCGTCTGACGCAGTTCTGCCAGGGTGGTGTACCGGACCGTGCAGCAGTCCGAAAGCCAGACAAGGTAGTCCCGTATCTTGTCAAGAAAGCGCGTTATGGCGGCTTCGTCGGGCAGGTGCGGATTGCCGCCAGGCATGAGTTCCGAGGAATGCCAGGTCAGGGAAAGGACCGGAGTGCCCCTGTCCAGTGCACGACGCGTGATGGCCTTCATGGCCCAGAGGGGATGATAGACTGGCAGGAGAGCCAGAACGCCCCAGGAATGGAAGGATGCCCTGAGGACTGAGGCACGGGGCAGACGGGAGACGGCTCTGCTCAGCCAGGGCGCCAGGTGGGTCACGGTGAGGGGCAGCTCGAAGATCGTCCGGCCCTGTACCTGCACAAGATAGGGATGCATGGGGGCATCAAAGTGGTCAGGCCCCAGATTGCGGCTGGAGCCTGCGTGCAGGGGCCTGACGGATGCGTCTGCCGTGAAGCCTGCCCTTGCCAGAAGTGGCCAGTGGGACCTGTGCAGGTCCCAGCGGCCCATGCGAAAGGAAGCGGGCACCTGCCCACACCTGCGCGTGCACAGATCCACAAGGTGTGCCAGCTTGGCCTCCATCAGGTTCGGGGGAACCCTGCAGGAGGGAACGCTTGCGAGGGGACCTGTGCCGGAGCCGGACAGGGGCGGAGTATTCCAGTGATGGAGGTGCGCGCCGATTTCCAGGGGAAAGTCCCGGGCCAGGTGCTCGATGTGCCCCCAGGCCCCGTCATCGGCAAGGACCGGACAGGCACAGAACAGCGTCGGACGCACCTGCATTTCCAGCAGGGGCCGCAGCCGCTTCAGAAAGGCCAGATTGCTCACCTGGGGAGCAGCCGTGGCATAGGATCCGCGGAAGAGCCCCTCTTCTTCGACATCAAGGGAACAGCACACAAAGACGTGCTTCTTGCTCAAGTCCCTGCTTCCTCCTTAGAACGCCCCTGGGCACGGCAGGCTTCTAGAACTCGGTGCCTTCGGGATGCGCGGCATGGTAGGCATCGACCGTGGCCTGGGCCTTGGGCATTTCCTCAATCAGGGCATCAATGGTCTTGCGCACGTTTTCCTCGGTCTGCGAGGCAGAGAGGAAGAAGCGCAGACGGGCTTCGCCTTCCTTGACGGCGGGGAAGGTGATGGGCATGACATAGATGCCGCGCCTGAAGAGCTGCGTGGCCAGGAAGCCTGTCATCATGGATTCACCGGTGATGATGGGGATGATGGCATAGCCCTGGGATTCGCCGGTATTAAGGCCCTTGCTCTTGGCATAGGCGAGGAAATACTGGGAAATGTGCTGCAGCTTGTGCACGCGTTCGGGCTCGCGTTCAAGAATCTTGAGGGCGGTGAGGCTAGCCACGGCAAGAACGGGAGAGAGGCCCACGCTGAAGACAAAGCCCGGGGAACCGTACTTCAGGTATTCCACAAGTTCCTTGCGACCGGCAATATAGCCGCCGCAGCCGCAGAGGGTCTTGGACAGGGTGCTCATCCACAGATCCACATCGTTGGGATCTGTATTGAAGTATTCGCGCACACCGCCGCCGTGCTCGCCGATGACGCCGAAGGAATGGGCTTCGTCGACCATGAGCATGCAGTCATAGCGCTTCTTGAGCTCGATGAGGTGCGGGATGTCCGGGATGTTGCCGTCCATGCTGAACAGGCCTTCGGTCACGATGACGGCTCTCTTGTACTCGCCGCGCTTGGCCTTGAGCAGGCGCTCCAGGTCATTGCAGTCGTTGTGCGCATAGGCAAAGCGGGCGGAATTGGAGAGACGGGCTCCCTGGGCAAGGGAGTTGTGGGCCAGGTTGTCGTACAGGATGAGGTCCCTGGATCCGAAGAGGAAGCCTATGGTGGAGACATTGGTCGCATGACCGCTCACGTAGACAATGCAGTCCTCTGTGCCGAGGAACCTGGCAATGGCAGACTCAAGCTCCCTGTGCGGGGTGCGCTCGCCACCCACAAGACGGCTGGCACCGGCAGATGTCCCGAAGGTCTCTGCAGCCTTGGTCACTGCAGCGGTGATTTCCGGATGCCCGTTGATATCAAGATAGTCGTAGGTGGAGAAATTGATATAATCGTTTCCATTAATATGGATAGTTGCCTTGGCAGCGCGATCCGCACACAGGAAGAGCGGATTTGGCATGCCCATTTTGGCACCAAGAGCAACAAGTCTGTCAAAAGCCAGCTTGGAACGGGCCTTGGAGAAGGTGCTCGAAGAGTCCTGCGAGTGGGGGGCATTCGCAGAGGTTGGGGATATATTCATTTGCAATCCTTGATATATGAGACGGTGAAACACCTGTGAAAGAGTCAGCGCTCAGTACCGCGAGGGACAGGCATAATTTTCACAAACACTATCTTCAACTATAGCCGAGAAAAACTCGGAACGCAAGAGAAACAGATTTTATTTTAAGAGCTTGTCAGGTAAAAATAAATATATGTAATTTTTTGAAAAAAAATTTTATCATTGCGATTAAAAAAGTAAATAAAAACATAAATATAAATATATTATTAAAAAATAAAAATATGTTTATGTAAAAAAATATAAAAGTAAACATATTTATGTCTGTGTAATTTGATAAATTTGCAGGATATTTCTGCACTAAAAATATCGCTTACAGAAATATGCAAAATCTTTTTGAAAGATATGTTTGCTTCAATCAGAACTATCAGAAAAGAAAATCTGATGGACTCTTGTCAACAAGGCTCTGGTCCGATCGTCTGCCGATAAAGCAACCTTGTGAAGAGGTAGAAATTTTGTTATTATATTCAAACATTTGCTATATCACGGATGTCTGGACAGAGTTGCCAAGATGCCCTATCAACAAGAACAGTTCTGCAGCCCTGTCCAAAGGCATGTGCAGTGGGCAGACGGGGTCTGCCTGCCGCCTGGTCCTTGTCTTCCGGCCTTCTGGGCCGGCTTGTGCCCTGGCTGCCAGACGGGAACATGGCCCGTTTCCCGGCCTGCTATCCGGTCAGTCCTCTGACAATTCGCTGGCAGGACGGCTGACCTGTCGTACACAGTACGGGAGGCGGTCCGGCATCTGAGAGAGGGCAGGAGAGACGTTCAGACGATGCGGACAGGACGGGTGCAGGGCCCTGTTCCGGAAGTTATCCCGTATACTGGTCTTTCGGGAACAATCGCGCATTGCGTGCGCCCGTGATTTCAAGCCTCAGCCTGCTGGTACAGCCTTCTTCAGCTTCTGCCCTGGACTCCGGGGACAAGCCGGGGCTGCCGGCATGCACATCGGGGATTCTGGCTTATGGAAAAAAATGTTTGTGCGGCAGCACAGGAACGTGTGGCCCTGACGGCGGCGCTGGACGGTGTCTGGTACGAAAGCCTTGTACAGGGCGGACAGCGCTGGCGTCTTGGCTCTGTCACACCTGGGTATGTGCAGATGCTGCCCATGACCCCCAATCCCGACAGGCAGGCTCTGGACGAGCTGGCGGGCCGGGGCATCTGGCTTGAACCCGTGCACGGGGACGTGCCCAGACTGGCCGTCATGTGCTGCGGACAGGGATCTGTGTGGCCCGGCATGGGTCGGGAACTCTATGATCATTTCCCCGAAGCCAGAGCTGCCATGGATCGCCTGGCCGCCTGCACGAATTGGGACGTGCTGGCCCTGATGGACGAGACCGATGTGGAGACCATAGGCCTGACCCGCTGGCAGCAGCCCTACCTTTTTCTGGTAGAATACGCCCAGTGGTGCCTCTATCTTTCCCGGGGGCTCAGGCCGGACTTTGTCTGCGGGCACAGTCTTGGCGAGCTCATAGCCCTCTGCCTGGCCGGTGTCTACTCGCCGCAGGTGTGCTGGTACATTCTGGAAACGCGTTCGCGGCACATGGCGGACATAGAGGCCAAGTCCCGCCGCGAAACCGGCATGATGGCTGTCTATGCCGGCATGGATGTGGTCCGCGAACTGCAGGAACTGTGGCCCGATCTCTACGTCTCCAATTACAATACCCACGAGCAGAGCATCTTGTCCGGGCCCAGGGACGTGCTGGTGGAGGCCCGCCGGTATCTGCGCAAGAAACGCATTGCTGCCGTCATTCTCAACATAACGCTGGCCTTTCACCATCCGAGCATGCGCGTCCTGCGCGAGCTGGACTACAGGCGCCTCATGTCCCTGGAGATGCGACAGGCCTCCCTTCCCATGCTGAGCTGCGTCACCACGGAGGAATATCCCTCGCGGCAGTCGGATATCTGCAGCTCCATCATGGATCTCGATGAAAATTCCGTGCGCTGGGTGGAATGCGTGCAGCGGCTCTGGAACAGGGATCGCATTCGTCATTTTCTGGAAATGGGGCCCTCGGACACATTGTGCAGCATGGTGGAGCGCATAGAACCCTCGGCCCTCTGCCTGGCCTCGGCAGCACGGGGTCATGAACGCGAACAGATTCGCCAGACCCTGGCCAGGCTCCATGCCCTGGGCCATCTGGATCTCGGCCGCATCGTGCAGGTGGCAGGCCTGCGCACGGCGGAATGGAACCGATCGCCCGCTGCAGGGGGACAGGAAGAAGAACAAAGGGAAGGACAGCAGGGGTCGCAGGAACAGGCAGCAGAGACGCCGCAGTCCGGGGAAGGAGCGCAGAGCGCACCGGGCCTTCCCGTCCTGCGCGAACTCTTGGCCAGGGCCAGCGGCCGGCCCGTGGAAGAGCTGCACGCCTCCATGGATCTGCGCTTTGATCTGGCCCTGCGGTCCAGCTTCTTCCCCGGACTCATAGAAGAGGCCCAGCAGAAGCTGGGCCGGGAAGTGGCCTTCGAGGATCTGCTGAAAGTTTCCACCATTGGCGATCTCGAACAGCTCTTCAGCGGCAAAAAGCCTGTTCAGGACGAGCGCAAGGTGCACGAGCCCATGGGCCGTCCCGTGCACCGTCCCTTCCTGGCCAGCTGCAGACAGACAGATCAGGACAGGGAACAGGAGAACGGGGACAAGGTCAGGCCCCTTGCCGAAACGGCCTGCAATCCCTGCGAACGGGTCTTCCCCCCCTCCCCGGATCATGTGGTGCTCCTTGCCGGCAGCAACGACAGCCTGCTTGCCCAGCTTGTGCAGACCGTGGCCTCCTGGGGCTGCCGCTTTGTCCTTGGCAGCGACCTGCCGAAGACGGAAGCCCTGCTGCGGCAGATGGGAGCCGAATCATGGCCCCTGGGCACAGACATCTTGACGGATCGGGCGGATCGGACGGATCTGGCAGGCCACCTTGCCGCCCTGCCCCGGAAGCCCGGCCTGCTTCTTGTGCAGGGCGCCTGCGGTCAGCAGTCCGGCCTGCCTGACAGCCTGCTGTCTGCCCTGAAAGACAGTGCGGACGGCAGTGCCCAGGACGGCAGCGGCCCCAGAGTCGTCTTCCTGGAGCAGGAAGGGGACGACAGCGCGGCCTGCGAGACCGGCCTGGCGAGCGCGCTTGCCGCCCTGTGTGCCAGTGCCGAAGAGCAGGGCTGTCCGGCACTGGGCATTCTCATGAATGCCTGGCAGGAGGAGGATCCCTCTGTCTGGCAGTGCGATGTGCAGCCCTCGCCTCAGCCTGGCGATTTGCTGGCCCGGGAGCTTCTTGAAGGGGCCCGGGGGCTTGTCTTCTGGCGTACCGTGACGGACGGCCGGCAGGCCGGGGTCGCCCTGCGCGAGCAGGTCCTGCTGGATGATGCGGATCGCTCGCCGCTGGTCTTCCCGGATCGCCATCCCTTCCTGCCCCGCACAACGCCCATGACCTGTCTGAACGTGCACTATGCGCCCGAGATCGTGCCGGCGCTGAAAAGCCTTCCTGCCGGCGAGGACGGTCTTATTCCCGTGCCTCTGGCCCTGCATCTGGAGACGCAGCGCCAGGCAGCCATCCTGGCCTCGCCAGGACTTGTGGCCACGGGCCTTGCCGACATCCGTCTGCAGTCCCTGGGCGGTGTCCGCACGGGTATAGTCCGCGAGTGCCGGCTTGCGGCCGATCTGCGGCCCTGGATGCGCCATGACGGCATCATGTCCCGCATGTGCCGGGTGAACACGCAGATGCGCGGCATCAATGCCCTGGGGCGCCGCTCGCCCCATTACGAGGACCTTCTGGAAAGCACGGTCATCCTCGCAGGGACCATGGCGCCGATTCCCCGCCTGTGGACGGAAGAGGCCGCAGACAGGGGCCAGGACCAGGCCGGGGCGACAGCACCCGATCTGGCCGCGTGGTACGATCGGCAGGGGATAGGCAAGGATTTCCGGATGCTTGAACAGGTGTCTCTTGAGGAAGGACACAGCCTGCGGGCTGTTTTGACGGAGCAGGCCTTCCTTGCTCTCGATGGAATTTGGACATATAATCAAACGCTCTGTCCACAGACAGAAGCCTGCTTCCAGGGCCGGAAGGCCGGCTGCCTGCCCGCAGTGGAAGCCGTCCTGCAGGCGGTCTGGCTGGCGCACAGCTATGATCCGCCGGCGGCCCCCTGTGCCAGGCTGCCCAGCCTCATCGGCTTCATCCGCTTTGGCACGGCCCCTGTGCAGGGCCCTGTGTCCCTGCAGCTCAGGCGCTGCTGGGACAGGGACAATGTGGTCCGCTATGATGCCCAGGTGGTCAACGCGAACGGAGACGCCCTGGTGACAGTGACGCATCTGGAATTCAATACCCTGGACGTTGCGGCCCGGGACACGCATGTCCCGCAGGAGCCTCATGCAGAAACGGGAAGCACATCGCAGTAAAGACACCGAGGAGAGGGCAATGAACTCTTTTTTCCAGACCATGCGTAGTGTGCCGGCAGCCCTGGTGGCTGTGGCAATGCTGCTCTTTGGTGGTTCCGCCTGTTCGTCCAACAAGGCAGGCATAGCCTCCTCTGAACTGCCCGCACGGCACTGGCTTGACGAGGCTCCGGGAATACCCATCGAAAACAAGGAAAAGTACGATCAGGCCATTCCCAACCTCTACAACCCGGACAAGAAATTCTCCTTTGAGGACTGCGTCTACCTGACCATTCAGCAATCGCCTTCTCTGGTCAACAGCGCCGTGGAAATCGAGATCAAGCGGCTTGCCCAGACATCGGCCTTCTGGAAGTACGTTCCAGAGCCGCACATGACCGTTCAGGTGTCGCAGAACATGACAAATTACAACCAGGGTGAACCGGACACCCCTGGCGAATATGGCAAGACCCAGTTTGAAATCGGCTTCTACGCCAACTTTCCCAATCCCGTGGCCACCTATTTCGAGACCAAGGCCCAGAAAATGCTGGTGGGCATTGCCATCTCCACCCACAGAAAGGCCGTGGGCGAGGCCATCTACAAGATAGCCGAAGCCTATCTGCGTCTGCAGGCCCAGCAGTACAGCCTGGCTGCCCAGCGATCCCTTGTCCCTGTCGCCAAAGAGCTCACCGAATACTGGAAGCAGGTGGAGGCCGTGGAAGGCAACCAGGGCTCTGCCGTCAGCCTTTCCCAGCAGCATGAGCGCGAAACCGAACTGGCCCTGGAAAAGGCCGAGATGGAAGAGCTCATGCAGCGCACGAGCCTGAAGATCCTGGCCGGTCTGGATCCCCATCAGCAGTTCAAGGTGGATGTCACCCATGCCGACGATCTGCTCAGGGACTTTGACGGTACCAGGCTGCGCTGGGACGAGCGATGGAACGAGACGGAAGACAATCTGCTCCTGCGCACTCAGATCAAGCTCGCGGACTACAACATCATGCTGGCCTGGGCCCAGTATGTGCCCAACATGACCATTTCCGTGAACATGAACCCGCCCCGCGGCCAGGCCCAGCCCTCCGGTGGCACGGCAGACCAGTTCCTGCATCTGACCTTCGACTTCCCGCTCATTGACTGGGGTCGCAGATACCGCGATGTGCAGACGGCCCGCATGACCAAGGCCCAGGCCTTTCACTCGCTGGCAGAAAAGCGCTTCGACTATCAGAACAAGTGGCTGCAGGCCGAACAGCAGATGGCTCTGGCCCTGACCAACCTCAAGCTGGCCCACAACCGTTACCAGACGGCCCGGATGCAGTACGAGGAAGCCCGCATTGCCTTCGAGAACGGTCTGGAGGCCCTGCCCCTCGTGGCCGATCGTCAGGAAAACATGGTCCAGGCCCAGATCAACTACATCAATACGGAGCTTGACTACCGCCTGGCCAAGCTGGACTGGATGCATGTCTCCGGTCTGCTGCAGAAGCGTTTCCTCGGCCTGCCGGACAGGGAGATGAACAAGCTTGTTGGTGGCATGCCTGCGGTTTCCGATCCGGCTGCTGTCCCCGCAGCCGAGGAAAAGGTGTTCCCTGACATGAACAAGCCTGCCGGTGACATTTCCCGGAACACCCGCCTCATAGGCCACGCCGAACCCATGAAGCTCGACGAACTGCCTGCCGCGGACCCGGCAGCAGACCCTGATCTCAAGGCCGTACCGACCATTGCCCAGCCCTGAGGAAAGCGATGAGGGCGCGTGACGGAAGACGGTGCACGTTTCCGGCGCGCCCTGCCCTGCAGCGCACGGAAAACAGGCGTTCCGTGCGCCGGACAACGGACGAGGGGCATGGCCCTGCCATGCGCCCGGGACAAGAAGACAAAAGCTCCGGTTCCTGTCTGCAAGAGAGCGCAGAGAGAGGCTAGTATGAAGAAATCGTTTCTTTTTTCGTGTTGTATGGTGGCACTTTCCCTTGTGCTGGGCACTGCAGTCCAGGCGGCAGAGGAAACGACCATCCTGACGGGCAAGGTGCGCACTACAGTGACCAGAGCGCCCATTGTGCATTTCAACGGTGTTGTGGACAGCCTTCTGGTTGCACCAGGCGACCATGTGGAAAAGGGACAGCCGCTCCTGCGCTACACCCTGCAGGCCGAGGCCCGCAGGAATCTGCAGAGAGAAGTGAACATGGGACCCGGCACGGAATCCCTCAGGGCCCAGGTCCTCGATCTGACGAGCCAGCTTGCCCAGGTGCAGGCCCAGCGCAACAAGGCCCGGACTCTGGCTGCCAGCGGTCTTGGCTCCAACAAGGCCTTCGGACGCCTGGAAGGGGACGTGCAGTCCCTGGAGAGCCGCATCGAGCTTCTGCAGGCCTCCATTGCCAAGTCCCAGGGCAATTTTGACATGCGCATGAACGAGCTGAGCGGCTACTTCGACACCGAAATCCGCGAAGGCATGCCCCTGCCGCAGTACCTCTACCTCAAGTCGCCCATAGACGGCTATGTGCTCTCCGTCTCCCCGACCATGAATCCCGGAGCAACCTTCGAGGCCGGCTACACGCCCGTTTCCATAGGACAGATGAACCCCATGCTCATCCAGGTTCCTGTCTACGAGGCCGAGATTTCCTCCCTCAAGGTCGGCGATCAGGCCCTTGTGGAAATCCCTTCCCTGGACGACAAGAGCTTCAAGGCCACCATTACCGAGATTGCCTGGGTGTCCAACGAAATGGATGTGTCCCAGGCCTCCTACTTCAATGTGGAACTGACCATTCCCAATCCCAATCTCGAGCTCAAGCCCGGATTCAAGGCTGTCGTGCGCTTCACGCTGAAGTAGGCGGACAGGGGAACAGTCTCTCCGCGCTTTCGCAACACACATAACGCATGAAATTAAAGAGCATACCCCAGCGCCTCGGCTACATCCTGGGCGCCCAGTGGACACGCGATCTCTCCTGGACCATCTTCACCATTCTCCTGGCCAGGCACAGTCCCGGTACCCTGGGCCAGATCATGCTGGCGCTTTCCTACGGCTATCTGGTCAAGACGGCCGCAGATGTGGGCCTCAACGACTTCCTCCTGTCCTCCTTTGCCCGGCGCGGCAGCCAGGCCAGAAAGCTCCTTGGGGAGGTGTCCTGGTTCAAGCTGGTCCTGCTGGTGGCAGCCCTGGTTCTGGCCTGGCTTGTGACCGGCTGGCAGGGCTATGACTGGAATTTGCGCCTCATTGTCCTGTGCATAGCAGCAGGCTTTGGCCTGGACGGCGTCAGCGATTCCTTCTTTGCCCTCTGCCAGGCCAGGGGCCGCCAGGACGTGGAGATGCGTGTCCGCATCCCTGCCGCCCTCTTCGGCATAGGCTACGGCATCGTCTGCGTCCTGCTGGAAGCACCCACCCTGGCCATAGCCGCCTTCAAGCCTCTGGAATCCGTGCTGCTCATGGCCTTTGCCCTCAAGGCCCTGGGACGCAATCCCCTCTCCCGCTTCGGCTGGGCCCAGTTCAGGGATCTGCTCTTCCAGCTGCGCACGGGGCTCATCTTCACCGGCATGGCCGGCTGCGCCATGCTCTACAACAAGCTCAATGTCTTCTTCCTCAAGAAATACGGCGGCGATGCGGCCGTGGGCGGCTACAGCGTGGCCTGGGAAACTGTGGAAGGCCTCTCCACCCTGGTATCCGGGGCCCTGCTCGGCAAGGTGATCTTTCCCCTGCTGGCCAGGACATGGGAAGAGGACAAGGCCGAATTCACGAGGCTGGCCGGACAGACGGCCAAGTCGCTCTGGGCTGCAGCCCTGCCCATCATCTTCCTCATCTATGTGGAAAGCGACCGCTTCCTGACCCTGGTCTACGGAGCCCAGTACGCGCTCTCCGTCCAGGCCCAGCAGCTGCTCACGCCCTGCGTGGCCACGGCCTTCCTCCACAATCTGGCTGCCTATGCCATGATTTCCATGCACAGGCACAGACTGCTCTTTGCCTTCTATCTGAGCGGCCTCGTCGTCAATGTGCTCTGCTGCTGCCTTCTTGTGCCCTGGTCGCCGCTTGAGGGCGCAGCCCTGTCGCTGACCATCACCAAGGTCTGGGTCGCCATCTTCACAGTGGGCTTCTTCCAGGCCACGGTCCGGCCCATGCGCCTGGGACAGTGGCTCATCCTGACAGGTACGGGCTGCTTGGCCTTCTGCCTGTGGCATGGCCTGGGCACGCTGCCCGTACGCCGCGAGATAGCCGAACTGGCAGGCCTCATTCCCCTGGTGACCCTGTTCTGGTTCTGGCGGCCGCCGTCCATCTTTGATCGCAATCAGGGGTAGTCCCCATCCCCTGAACAGGGAACAACCTTTGAAAACAGAAAAAGCCCTGCGAGAGGTCAGGACCCGGTTCCGGGTTTTGCTGCTCGCAGGGCTTTTTTGTGCATGGGGCACAGCGTTGCGGGAAGGAGCCAGGCGGCACCCCTTGTGGTGCCTCAGCGTGCGCCTTCTTCCTCCTTCAGGGCCGTGGCCTTCAGCTGCCCGCAGGCCGCGTCAATGTCCTGGCCCTTGCTCTTGCGGATGACGGCCGTGATGCCGGCATCCCAGAGAATCTTTTCAAAGGCCAACACCCGTTCCTCGCTGGGCGCCTCGTAGGGCGAGCCCGGGGTCGCATTGTAGACAATGAGGTTGATCTTGCTCTTGCGCACGGAGCGCACGATGCGGATGAGCTGGCGAGCCTGCTCCGGGCCGTCATTGACGTGGCCCAGCAGGAGGTATTCGAAGGTGATGCGTTCCCTGGTCTTTAATGGGTAGCTGTTCAGGGTGGCGATGAGGTCTTCAAGAGGCCATCTGGCCGCACCGGGCATGAGCTTCTGGCGCAGTTCCTGGGTCGGGGCATGGAGGGAGATGGCCAGAAAGGCCAGGCCGCTTTCGCCGAGCTCCTGCAGTCCCTTGCGTATGCCGCAGGTGGACACCGTAATGCGGCGGGGCGAGAAGTTGAGGCCGCCGTTTTCGTTGAGGGCGCGAAGGGCCCGCTCCAGTTCCCGGTAATTGAGCAGGGGTTCGCCCATGCCCATGAAGACGAGATTGCGCAGGATGGGCCACTGTGGACGGGTATCGTGCAGATAGTCCCTGGCAACGAGGATCTGGCTCAGTATTTCGCCCATGGTCATGTTGCGGGTAAAGCCCATGGTGCCCGTGGAGCAGAAGGTGCAGCCCATGGCGCAGCCCACCTGGGTGGACAGGCACTGGGTCCAGCGCACATTGCCTTCCCTGGAGGTGGAGGGAATGAGTACGGTTTCAATGCGTTCATTGTCCGCAAGGCGCAGCAGAAACTTTGTCGTTCCGTCCGAGCTCACCTGGATGCGGTCGACCTCTGGCCAGGAAATGCAGGCGATCTCCTTGAGTTGCTGGCGTAAGGCCTTGGAGATGTTGGACATGTTGTCAAAGTCTCTGGCCATGTGCTGCCAGATCCACTGCCACAGCTGCACGGAGCGAAAGGCCGGATGACCAAGGCCGGCAAGCCAGTCCTTGAGTTCGGGCAGCGTGAATTCCAGGAGATTGATACGATGCTCCAGGCCGCTGTCCGCAGCTGTGCTGTCGGGTGCTGCCTGTGGAGCCTGTGTGTCCTGCATGGGAGCCTGTTCAGACGGAGTGTGACTCATCCTCTTTTGCAAACCTCTGGGAAAGGGAAATCCTGGCTGCCTGTCCCGATGGGTCATGAGGACCATGGAACCAGAGCACCATGATGGCCCTGCAAGGCCTCTGGATTCTGATCCGGGGCAGGAAGCGCACGCCCTCTCTACAATTGCTTGCCGCAAAAGTCCATGGACGGGACACGTGCTTGGCACGTGTCCCCAGAGAGCATGCAGGACAGGATGTCCCCGGTCAGTAGTCCATTTTCCACTTGAGGCCGGCAGAGGTGTTGTCGCTGCCGGTCTTCATGGTGGCGCTGGTGCGGGGGCCGAGTTCAATCTGAATGACGGCCGAAGTGTCGGAATTTTCATCCGTGCCCTGCTCCAGGCCCACATAGACATTGTCCATGATGTAGCGGCCCATTTCCAGGCGGGTGCTGCCGTCGTTCTGGGAAACATTGAGGACATCCAGGCCCATGACCTGCCGGGCCAGGGAGGTGATGCCGCCGCTGGTGGTGCCGAAGGCGGCAAAGCTTGCCGCCGTGGTGCCCAGGCGCAGCAGCTCGAACTGGCTCAGTTCGTTACTGGGCTTGCCAAAGAGCATGTAGGCAAGAATGTCCTGCCTGGGCAGCATGGGATTGCTCTTCAGAGTGAAGTCGAGTTTGGCAGGCGTGCCGCTCACAACGACGGCCGTCTCTATGTCCTTGACCGTGGAGGTCATTTCCACCTTGAGCATGGGTTCAAGACCGCCGGCAAAGCGAACGGTGCCTTCCTTGAGCTCGAAATGGCGGTTGAGGAGATCGAGATCGCCGCGTACAGCCTCGACCTGTCCCAGAATGGCTGGTGCGGACAAGGGGCCCTTTGCCGTCAGGTCGGCCTTCCATTCGCTTCTGAAGCCGTAGCCTGTGACAAAGAACTTGCTCATGCCGAGCGCCACATTCAGGGAGCCTGGCAGAGCGGGCTTGGCCTTGCCAGCATCGCCCTGCCCCTGGCGCACGGCGTGCCGCTCGGCCAGGATGCGTTCCTTGGGCCCCTCGACCAGAGGCAGCGTGGTGACACTGGAAGGCACTTCCAGGGCATCCAGGCGTATTCTGCCCCGGTCAATGGACACCGTGCCCGTGATCACCGGATCAAGGGCGGATCCGGAGACAAGACAGCTGCCCGAGAGCATGGCCCGTATGTCTCGCCTGTGCAGTGGGGAAAATCTGTCCAGACTGGCTTCAATGTGGAGATCACGGCCCGTGAGAGCGCACTGTCCCTTTACGTTCAACAAGCCGCTGCGACGGCGGCCGTCTCGTGCCGAGAGGCTTATTTGCACCCTTCCCTGCTCCAGGGATCCAGGCAGGGACAGCGCGGCGCTGGCAGCTATATCTTTAATCTGTATGCCGTATTCCACGTCATTGAAGAGCCCTTTGGCAAGGACGAGCTCGCCCTTGATCTGTGGCACGCCAAGGGTGCCCCCGACCGTGGCATTGAGTCCGAACCGGCCGCTCAGACGCATGTTGGGCTGTCTTGCCAGGGGCCAGAGGGAGGCCACGGCGCCCTGAACCGCAACCTTGCCGTCCAGGACCGCGTTCCTGTGCAGGGTGAGGCCCGAGTCCGTGCGCTGCAGGGGCAGGGCCGCTTCGCAGACAAAGGAGTCCAGTCCCAGGGCCTGCCGTGTCCTTTCGTCCAGACGCACCCTGGTCTGCAGCCTGGCACCGCCGGCCGTACTGTTTACCGTACTCTCCAGGCGCGCCGAAAGGGGCGGAAGACCGTCCACGGGCAGGACAACATTCCGCAGGGCTACCGTGAGCTGACCCTTTGGGGCAGCGAGGGTACCCTGCAGCTGCAGGTGGGCATCAATGTTTCCCTCAGGCAGGCCTGGCACAACCTTGCTCCAGGCAGCAGTCGAGATGTGCTCAAGGGCGCCTTTTGCCTGCAGGCCGGAGGGACCGTAGCGGCCGGAAAGGGTAAGCTGGCCTGCGGGCCGGAGAGCAAGGTTCAGGCCATGCACTTCGATATCCCTGCCAAGAGTGACCTGCAGGGGCCTGTTCAGAGAAAGACCGCAGGCATACTGGGGCAGGGAGAGCTGCAGCCTTGTGACGGAAAGCCTGGCCGGATCCTTGTCCGTTGCCAGATCAAGACGGGCCTGCAGGGCGCTTTCAAGGCCGCCCTTTGAGGAGAGCTCGGCAGTTACGGCCTTCATGGACCCCTGGGCTTTGAGGGTCAGGGAGGTGGAGGCAAGCTGCGGAGTGCGTACATCCCCAAGACTCATCTCCAGTTTGGCAGCAAGTGTTTCAGGCGAAAGGCCCTCTGTCTCGGCCTTCAGGGCAAGGCTGTCAAGGGAGGCCAGACTTGTGCCTGTCTGGTTCAGGGAAAGCCTTTGTCCCTCAAGGGTCAGAAGTACTTTTTGCGGATCGGCCGCTGTGGGTCTTGCAAGGTCGAGACGAAGAGTGGCCGTGCCCCTGAGGCCTGTTTCGCCCAGGAAAAGCGCCGGCAGGGGACTGTTGGCATAGTCGAGTGCCAGATGACCGTTGAGGACTGGAAGAACATCTGCGAGCGCATCGGAAGGAGCACTCGACGTGGCCCTGCCGGCTGCCGAAGCCGTGTCCCCTGTTCTTGCAAAGTACTGTTCGGGCAGCCTGGCCAGGATGTCGCCCTGCAGGGTGAGTCCTGTCGCAGTCATTTCTGGCAGCACCTGCACAACAGGCAGATTGTCCTCAAGCTGCACGGCAAGGCGAAGGCGCGTGGAGAGGGGCTGGGCAGAGCAGAGCGTATGCAGGCCAAGATCGAGCGTGCCGCTCTTTCCCTGCCCAAGGGCTGCCAGGGTGGTTTCCGGCATGGTCAGGTGCAAGACCGGGGCGTGCAGCTGCAGACTGGCCACCCTGCATGCGCCGGCACGAGTTTCGAGGCTCAGGCGCGGGGCCTGCAGGGAGCCCGTGAGCGAGAGACTCGCCGTGAGCAGATCGAGGCTCAGGTCTGAGAAGACGGAACGCAGCGGCAGGGAGCCCGAGGTGGAGAAAAGGGCCTGCAGGGGCGAGTCCGCAGCGTTTTCCTGATCGGTCAGGGGCAGCACGGCGAGGCTCAGGTCCGCTTCCGTGCGCGGATTGTTCCAGGCCTGGGGAGTATCGGGCAGCACCAGGGCCGTGCCCTTCACAAAGATGGCCAGAGCCTGTGCTTGCGCTGTCTGTGTGTCGTTCGGCTTTCCGGCTGCAGGGGCCTTTTGAGCCGTCTTTTGAGGATCAGTCTTCTGGGGATCAGGCGTCTGTATGCCTTCTGTTTCTGCGACTGCAGTCCCGCATTGCGTGCGCTTTGCCCCTTGCTCAGGCCTGTCGTAGACCGCACGCTCGATCACGAAATTGTGCACTTCAAGCGATCGCAGCCTGAGGCCGCACACACAGTCCGGCAGGGGGGCCGTGGCCTGGACAATGCTGTCCAGAATGGCTGTGCAGTCAATGGGCGCCGAGGGCTCGGCAGGCGTCTCCTCGCTTTCGGCAAGGCGCAGCAGATGACCTGAGCGGACGGCAAGACTGAGCCCCAGGGCATCGGGCAGATCCTGCGCATCAAAAGTCAGTTGCACGTCAGGGACATCCAGCCAGAGGCCCTTTTCGTCCCGGAGCTGCAGTCCTGCCTGCATGCTGAAGGGCAGATGCCCCTCAAGGCGCGTGAACTCCAGGCCTTCCGGGGCCAGCAGGTCGTTGAGCTGACGTTTGAGCAGGTCCTGTCCCTTTTCGGTCTGCAGGCCGGCATAGAGGCCTGTCAGCACGAGCAGGACCAGACAGAGGAGGCCTGACAGGGTGCAGCCAAGGACGGTGCACAGTCTGCGCAGGAGGGATCGCCTGGGCCGGGGAGCCTGTCTGTTTCCCTGAGCCTGAGCTTGATCCCGGGGCTGGTCCGCAGCCTGGGTCCTGGCTGCATCACCGGGAGTCAGGGGAGCGTCACCGGATGTACCGGGGGACGGGGCCATGGGACGATCGTGGTCCTGTCGTTGAAGATCGTTGTGCGTGCTCATCAGAAAGACTGTCCTATGCTGATGTAGAACTGAACGGGCGGGTCCACATCCTTGAGAGGAACGGCAACGTCAAGGCGCACAGGGCCAATGGGCGTGAAGTAGCGCACACCAAGGCCTGCACCCCAGTCCATGTCCGTGTCGAACTGGGGCATCTCCTCGGTATAGAGCTTGCCGCCGTCCAGAAAGGCCACAAGCCCCAGGGATTTGTTTATCTTGAAGCGGCTTTCCAGATTGACCATCTGATAGGAGCGCCCGCCTATTGGGTCTCCGTTGTCGTTCATAGGGCCAATCTGCTGATAGCCATAGCCGCGTACGGTATCCATGCCGCCCAGATAGAAGCGCTGTGTGGATGGCAGGATGTGCAGCGGTGCTCCGCTCAAGGAGCCCAGCCCCACCCGGCCGGCAAGGACGAGCTTGTCGTCCGGACGGCCGCTGCGCCTTTTGAAGGGCGCCCAGTAGCCGGAAAAGACAAGTTCTGTGCCCACGGCACTGAAGCTGCCCTCGTACTCGCCGGTCATGGGACGGAGCGTCAGCTCTGTGCGCGTGCCGGACACGGGATTGCGGAAATTGTTTCTGGTGTCCCTGCGCACGCGCAGAAGCATGCCGTAGATACTGTAGGGCTGGCGGCTGTGTTCCGTGTCCTTGAGCATACCGCTGTCGGCAAAGACACCTGCCAGCGTGCCCCAGGTGCGGTTCCAGCGGCGCATGATGCCGGCACCTGCCATGACACCGGTCCGATCGTAGGCATCGGTCGTCTCGTCCATGAAGGAAGCTTTGCCGCGCAGGGTCTGCCTCTGGGAGAGAAAGGCAGGCTTTCTGAACTCCAGCTCGACCCCGCGGTTGGTGGAGGTATAGGGGGCCGTGATGCTCAGCTTTTCGCCATTGCCAAAGAGGTTTCTGTGTTCCCAGTGTGCTTCGGCACCAAGGCCCGTGTCCGTGTCGTAGCGCAGCATCCCGCCAACAGTGCGGTGTTTGGCATCTTCAAGTCGTATGCCCACGGGTTTCTGGGAAAGCGTTGCGGGGCTGCCCCCTTCCCTGTGCTCCTGATTGACCAGGGTGACATTCTGGAAGAGCCCCGTGCGGCGCAAATAGCTCACGTAATTGTCCACCTTGCGCGAATCCCACAGGGTCGATCCCGTCTGCCAGAAGGCAAGCTTGGAGAGATAGGTACTGCTGACACTGCTCTCGCCAAGAAAGACGAGTCTGCCAATGGTTGCCGCTTCGCCGGGATCGACGTCCACCAGGATGTTCAAAGTGTGCTTCGTGCGATCAAGATAGTAGTATTCCTCTCGTATCCGAGCGTCGGGAAAGCCGTTGCGCTGCAGGCGTCCGGGAATTTTCTGCACACTGTCCAGAACTTGCTGGGCCGTGGCAGGCCTGCCGGATCGTACGCCTGGCAGGCGGTTTGCGCTGAAGACAAAATCCTGGCGGTCCTTGATCTTTTCGGGAATCCGCGGATAGGGGCTGTAGATGATGCTGATGTCGCCCACTACGTAGCGCCGTCCTGGGCGCAGGACAATGGTGACCTGGGCCTTGCCGGTTCCGGCCCCGGTAATGCGCTTTTCGGCCTGGCCGTCGTAGTAGCCTTCTGAGGCCATGTACTTGAGCGCCGTCTCCACATCCTTCTGGGCCCGCAGTTCAAGGCCAAGCTCGCTGTCAGGAGGTGTGTCCTTCAGGCTCACAAGCTGGCTCAGTCCTTCCATGCCCTGGGCCAGCTCGACAGCATGCTCGTCGACACTTAGAGGTTCATCAGGAAGAGGCGTGTTGTCGGCCAGCTCCGGGTCCTTTGTAGTGTTTGTAGAATCTGTATTTTCGCCGGACAGGTCCGAAGACTGTTCTGTGGACGATTTGTTTTCAGATGAAATGTCTGAATCCTTCTCTTTGTTTTCAGCAGCGGGCTTGCCCAAGGGCTTCTGGGTATGGAGCACGCCCCGCGATCCTTCGACGACAAAGGTCACCTCATAGGGCAGGGGCTGGGAGATGTCATCCTGACTTGCCTGGGGCAGGCCGGATTTGGGTCGTGACTTGAAGTTGTCGTCAAAGAGGAGGCCGCAGCTGCAGATCAGAGGCAGCAGGAGCACAAGACTCATGAGACGTGTCAGCAGACCGGACACAGGGAAGATCGTCCGGAACGTCGTCCAATGTGTTGTTCGGCATGGCGATTGGCTGGAGGCAGCAGGAGGGAGGGAGGAGGTGGGGGCGTGACACGCGGAGCGTCCGGGCCTGGATGAAGGGGGCTTGCGCAAGGGATTCCTCCTCGGGGAAGGCCGGCTGGAGCGGCCCCTGATTTCGTGCAGGGGCCTGTCTGCAGGGTGAAGAAACCGGAAGGAGTGGTTGAAGAGAATGGCGGCACTGGCTTTCTGGGCCTGGAAGGGGTGGAGGAACGCATGCCCGTCACGCCCCTGCTGCAGAAAGGTGCAGATGCCCGGATGCAGGTCCGTGCTGATCGTTTCGTCAGAAGGTCTGGAAACGTCTAGCATTTGCCTTGGGAAAAGTGTAGAGCTTTGCTATGCTGCCTGTATGGAAAGCAGGTGCTCTGACAGGGCCTTTGTGCCTGCCTTGGCGGGACGTCCCGGGCCTGAACACGCTTTGTGCACAACGGGAAAAATTTTTTCATAAGAGGATGAACAATGAACCTCAATCTTGTGCTCCATGTGGACATGAATGACCCGCAGAGGCTCAATCTGGCCTTTGACAATGTTGCCAACTATCTGAACTATCTTGCCGAGCTGCCCGAGGAAAACACGGCTTCCATTGTGCTTGTGGGCAACGGCCCTGCCGTGCAGCTTTTCAGAAAGACGGAAGAGCATGCAGCTCTTGAGACTCGTGCCAGCGACCTGATGAAGAAGGGACTCGAGATCAGGCTGTGCCTGAATGCCCTGCGCAAGTTCAGCATCTCCGCAGAAGAGCTCTGGGAAGGATGCACACCGGTTCCGGGAGCCATTCCCGAACTTGTCCGGCTGCAGAACGAGGGCTACAGCTACGTCAAGCCCTAGGCCGTGTTGACAAAATCAAAATCCGACAGTGGCAACCGGCATATGCCGATATAAATGGGGCGTACCAACTTTCATTAGAGCTCACTGTCGCACCATGACCCCGTCTGAAATCAGGCCAGATCAGGGCGACACCTAATTTGTCAACACGC
>CALVHF010000006.1 GCA_944327295.1 uncultured Desulfovibrio sp.
ATGTGGGAAAGTAGGTCGTTGCCAAGATTTTTTTGAAAAAGCCCCGTTGAGCTCCTGTTCAGCTCCGGGGCTTTTTTCGTGCTCTTTGGCCTTCTTGCCACCCCGCGGGATCCTGGGGTAGCAGAAAGGGACGGGGCAGGAAGAACGGGAGCTGCCGGTCCCTGCCAGCAGCCCGCGACACGTGACGCAACGGAAAACACCACTTTGTCACGTTCTGCTCAACTTTGTTATCTGTTTGTCATGTGATTGTCATATTCAAAGCATGTGCCTGTAACCCCCCGGGACTAGTTTGCGACAATACGTTTTGTACCTGCAGCCCTTTTACCCTGGGGAGAACACTATGCTTCACACTGCCCTTTCTCGTTGTCTGGGATTAGTTCTTTTTGCGTTGAAGGCTGCCCGAAAAATTATGCAATCCATGCAAGCAAGACATGAAAAAAAGCTTTTTCATATTCTTGATCTTGCTTATACAGTAGCGACAACAAAAGAAGGACGCGTGCGTCTCTTCTCCATGTATGCACTGTCGAGGGAACTTTCATGAATACTGAGGGTCTTTCCATGGCAGATTCGCCTGAATCAGAAACGAATTCTGCTACCATTACGTCCTATGAGGAGAATTTCTCCATGAGTGACAAGAACGGCCAGGCCAAGGACAGCAAATCCGCCAAGGCAAAAGAGGGAACTTCTGCTGCCGATCAGGAGCTGAAGGACGCCGATCAGGCTGACAAGAGAAAAGAAGACAAGTCTGTCGGCACCTGCAGTGTGGAAATTCCTGAACTGGAATCCTGCTCTGAAGCGGATCTCAAGGACCTGGACTGTCCGGGCCTCTACATCAACAGGGAAATCAACTGGCTGGAATTCAACTCCAGAGTGCTTGAATGTGCCCTGGACAAGTCCGCTCCCCTGCTGGAACAGTTCAAATTCCTGTGCATCTTCTGCAACAACCTTGATGAATTCTTCATGGTGCGCGTGGCCAACGTCTTCAGGCAGTACCGCAGCGGCACGGCTCCCACGGGACCGGACCGCATGAGTCCTGCCCGGCAGCTGGCCGACATCCGTCGCCGCGTCATGACCATGACCAGCATCTGTCAGGATCACTGGCGCAAGAAGCTCGTCCATCAGCTGGCCGAAAGAGGCCTGCGCTTTGTGCGCTATGCCGATCTTTCGGAAAAGCAGCGCCGTTTCCTGTCGGACTACTTCACCAATGAAATCTATCCGGTCCTGACGCCCCAGGCCATTGACCCGACCCATCCCTTCCCCACCATCTCCAATGTGAGCCTGAACTTCCTCGTGCAGCTGCGCGACAAGCAGGGCAACAGGCACTTTGCCCGTGTGCGCTGCCCGGGCAACATGTCTCGCCTTATCTTTGTGCCGCGCAGCAAGGAAGGAAAATCCTACGCACAGCTTGGCCTTGTTTCCAACATGCGCGACACGGACATCCTCCTTCTGGAAGACATGGTGCAGGAATATCTCTCCACGCTCTTCCCGGGCTACGAAGTGGTTTCTTCGGGCTGCTTCCGCATCACCCGCAACACGGACGTGGAAATCGAAGAGGACGAGGCCGACGATCTGCTCGAGGCCGTGAAGGATCTGGTCGATCAGCGCCGCTTCGGCGATGTGGTCCGTCTGGAGACAGCCCACGGCATGCCCGCCGACCTGCGCGAGTTCCTCATCAAGAAGCTGCGCCTGAAGCCCTTCCAGGTCTACACCGTGCGCGGCCCCATGGCCTTTGCGGATCTCATGCCCCTGTACGGCGTGGACCGTCCGGCCCTGAAGATCCCCGGACAGCCCGGACACGCCCTGCAGCTGCACAGCGACATCTTCAGCCGTCTGCGCGAAGGTGACGTTCTGCTGCACCACCCCTACGACAGCTTCACCACGGTGCTGGACTTCATCAAGACCGCTTCCACGGATCCTGCCGTCATTGCCATCAAGCAGACCCTGTACAGGGTGGGCAACAACTCCCCCATCGTGGCTTCCCTTGTGGACGCCAGACGCCGTGGCAAGCAGGTGACGGCCGTCGTGGAACTCAAGGCCCGCTTTGACGAGGAACGCAACATCACCTGGGCCGAGGAACTGGAAGCCGCTGGTGTCAATGTCGTCTACGGTCTGGTTGGCATGAAGATCCACGCCAAGCTCTGCCTGGTTGTGCGCCGCGAGGAAAAGGGTGTCATGCGCTACGTGCACATCGGCACCGGCAACTACAATGCCTCCACGGCCAAGATCTACACGGACATGGGGCTTCTGACCTGCAACCAGGACATCTGTTCCGACGTGACGGATCTCTTCAACGTGATGACCGGCTACGCCGTGCGCAATCAGTACCGCAGGCTCCTGGTCTCTCCGGTCACCATTCGTCCCGGCCTGCTGGAACTCATTCGTCAGGAAATTGCTACCCACAAGGAATACGGCAACGGCGAGATCGTCCTCAAGTGCAACCAGCTTGTGGATGCCCGTCTCATCCGTGCCCTGTACAGGGCGTCCCAGGCCGGTGTGAAGGTGCGTCTCATCATCCGCGGCATTTGCTGCCTGAGACCCGGCCTGCCCGGCATCAGCGAAAACATCACCGTGACCTCCATTGTGGGCCGCTTCCTGGAACACGTGCGCGCCTACTGGTTCCATGCCAATGGGGCCAACCTCCTCTACATAGGCAGTGCGGACCTCATGCCCAGAAACCTGGATCACCGCATCGAGGTGCTGGTGCCGATTCTGGACGAGGACAAGAAGGCCTATATCCGCGAGCACGTCCTTGGCTGGCAGCTGGATGACAACCAGCAGGCCTGGAGGGAGTTGCCTGACGGTTCCTACGTCAAGGTGGAGCCTGAAAAGGGTGCCCCCCTGATCAATGCCCAGGAAATGCTTCTCAAGGAAGCAACGTCCAAGAAGGACGACGATCTTGGCTAAGGATGCTTCCGGGCAAGCGGACGTTTTTTCTGGACACGCAGGTGTGGATGGGCTGCAGACGGAAAACTTTCCGGCTGCAGCCGAAGACAGGCCGGATCTGTCTGCATCCAGCCTGCGTGTCTGTTTGGCTGATCTGACAGGCAGGGTGGCTTCCCTTGTCCAGGGGAGCGGCTGGAAACAGCATGCCTGGCAGCAGGGCAGGGTGGTGCTTCTCCCTGAAGCCGCAAACTCTGCTGATGCTGTCGATGGCTCCGTGGCCGCCATTCTCCATGATGCCCTGCGGCATGGCCGCCATGTTTCCACTCTTGCCCTGGAACTTTTTGATGGTCTGAAAGCCCTGCACGGCCTCTCCGATATCTGGCGCAGTCGTCTTGGCATGGCTGCGCTTCTTCACGATATCGGGCAGATATACGGAGAACGGGCGCACCACAAGAATTCTCAGGCGCTCATTCTGGGAGAGAAGGCAGCCTGCGATGACCTGGGGACCGTGGCAAAGGCCGTCCGTGTGCTTCTGGAGGTCGTGCCTTCACAGGAGCGCACCTGTGTGGCACAGCTGGCCCGCTACCACCGCAAGGCCTGGCCAAGCATGACACATGAACTCTTTGCCGGGCTGTCCCTCATGGATCGCCAGGCTCTCCTCATCACCGCCTCCATCCTGCGTATCGCCGACGGGCTTGATGTGCAGCATGAAGGCACCATTCATCATGTCTGCGTGCAGACACAGAGAGGCGCAGTCCTTGTTGGGGTTCAGGGAAGCCCGGAGCAGGACTGTGTTGTCTGCATGCAGCGCGCCGGGATCAAGGGTGAATTGTTCTCGGAGCTTTTTGCAAGGAATCTTTTATGGCAGCAATTTTGACTCCGCCGCGAGGCACGGGCCGTGTGATCGCCTTTATCGATCTCGGGAGCAACTCCCTGCGCCTGCTGGTTGCCCGCATCAACATTCAGGGAGTTGTGAAGGTGCTCAACGAGGCCAAGCAGATGGTTCGTCTCGGAGAGGGTGCCTTTATTCATCATCACCTCCAGCCCGGGGCCATGGAACGAACGCTGGAGACGCTGCGTTCCTTTGCGGACATGTGCCAGGGCTACGGCGTGGAGGAATATATTGCCGTGGCCACGGCGGCCACGCGTGATGCTGTCAATGGCGAAGAGTTCCTGGCTGAGATCCGTAGGGAGACGGGCATAGACTTTACCGTCATCTCCGGCAAGGAAGAGGCCAGGCTTATCTGGAGAGGTGTTGCCTCCGGCTTCGAGAAGAGCGACACGCTGCGCCTCTACCTGGACATTGGCGGCGGTTCCACCGAGATAGCCGCAGCGTCCACGGACGCCTACCAGGTTCTCGATTCCCTGAAGATAGGCTGCGTGCGTCTGGCCAACATCTTCCCCTGCGGCGAAAAGTCCGTGAGCGCCAAGCAGTACGAGGCCATGCAGATGTATGTGCGCAACGAGGGCGTGCATGCCTTCCGCCGTCTGGCCGATCTGAACATCCCGCAGATTGTGGCAAGCTCGGGTACGGCCCAGAACCTGGCCCAGATTACCGAGCTGATGAACAGGAACAGCGGCTCCAACGCTCCCGACACCGCTCAGACCCTGACCTACAGGGGCCTGTGCCGCTGCGTGAAGGAACTCTGTTCGCGCACGCGCCAGGAACGGGCCGAAATGCCCGGACTGAACATCAAGCGTCTTGATGTCATCATCCCCGGCGCCGCCATCCTGCAGACGGTGCTGGAAGAGCTCAATTTCGACACGGTGTCCATCACATCGCGCGGCCTGCGCGATGGCATGGTGACCGAATACGTGGAACGCAGCTGTCCCGGAGCCCTGCTTGCCCCGGATGCCAGCATTCGAGAAAAGAGCGTGCTCGGCCTCGGCCGATCCTGCCGCTTCGAGGAAGGCCATTCCAGGCACGTGGCGGAACTGACCCTGTCCCTCTTTGATTCGGCCAGGGAAGTCGGTCTGCACGACTTTTCCATGGAAGTGCGCGAACTGCTGCGCTATGCCGCCCTGCTGCATGATGTGGGCATCTTCATTACCTTCAGCAACCACAACGTGCACAGTCACTATCTTATCAGCAATTCGGAACTGCTGGGCTTTACGGACAGGGAAGTCCGCTTCATAGCGGCGCTGGCCTTCTTCCACAGAGCCAAGCCCTCCAAGAAGCACCGCATCTTCAATGAACTGGATCCCGCTGCCAGGGATGTGGTGAAGGTGCTGTCCGTCTTCCTGACCGTGGCCGAGGCCCTGGACAAGAGCCACATGTCGGCCGTGTCCTCGGCACGCTTTGTTCGTCAGAAGAAAAAATGCGTGCTGGAAGTCCTCTGCAAGATAGCGGCTCCGCTGGAGCGCGGGCGGCTTATGCGCTGCGAGGACAGGCTGAAGAAGATTTGCGGCAATGACATGCAGATCCTTTTCGAGGAACCGCCAGCACGGCATTTCATTGCCGGCACGGGCGAGATGCCCGCAGCCGAATAGCCTGAGCACGCGTCCGGAATAGCGATTTGTCCTGCAAGCCGGGAGGGAGAAGTTCTCCCTTCCGGCTTGCTGCGTTCCTGTGCAGGGCAAAGGCGCCTGACACGGCAGCCCCGGCAGGGGCAGCAGAAATTAGCAAAAATTTTTGATCCAGCCTCTGGACGAAGACGCACAATGTCTTACCTTATGGACAAGCAAAAGATGTCCCAGAACAGCTGGCCTTCAGTGCAAGGCCATACATCTGAAGCTTTTACTTAATGATGAAGTTCTTGCTGAGGAGGCTCTAAATATTATGTCCAAGATTATTGGTATTGACCTCGGAACGACCAACTCATGTGTCTACGTGATGGAAGGCACGGAAGCCAAATGCATCACCAACTCTGAAGGCGGGCGCACCACGCCCTCCATTGTGGCCTTCACCGACAAGGAACGCCTGGTGGGCGAAATCGCCAAGCGTCAGGCCGTGACCAACCCCACCCGTACTATTTTTGCCATCAAGCGTCTCATGGGACGCAAATATAATTCTCCCGAAGTGGAGCGCTGGAAGGAAAGCTCTCCCTACGCCATCAAGGAAGGCGCCAACGGCGATGCCGGCGTGGAAGTGGATGGCCGCATCTACAGCGCTCCGGAAATTTCGGCCATGATTCTGGCCAAGCTGAAGGCTGATGCCGAAGCCTATCTGGGCGAAAAGGTGACGGAAGCCGTCATCACCGTGCCCGCCTACTTCAACGATGCCCAGCGTCAGGCCACCAAGGACGCCGGTCGTATCGCCGGCCTGGAAGTGAAGCGTATCATCAACGAACCCACCGCTGCTTCCTTGGCCTACGGTGCCGACAAGAAGAACAACGAGAAAATCGCCGTGTTCGACCTTGGCGGCGGCACCTTCGATATCTCCATCCTGGAAGTGGGCGACAACATCGTTGAAGTCCGCGCCACCAACGGCGACACCTTCCTGGGCGGCGAAGACTTCGACCAGCGCATCATCAACTGGATGGTGGACGAATTCCGCAAGACCAACGGCATTGACCTGACCAAGGACAGCATGGCCCTGCAGCGTCTGAAGGAAGCTGCCGAAAAGGCCAAGAAGGACCTGTCCACCTCCATGGAAGCCGATATCAACCTGCCCTTCATCACGGCAGATCAGAACGGCCCCAAGCACCTGGTCATGAAGCTGTCCCGCGCCAACTTCGAGTCCATGGTTGCCGACCTTGTGGAACGCACCAAGGAACCCTGCCGCAAGGCCCTGTCCGATGCAGGCTTTAGCCCCCGCGACATTGACGAAGTCATTCTGGTCGGCGGCATGACCCGTATGCCCCTGGTGCAGAAGATGGTTGGCGAGTACTTTGGCAAGGATCCCAACCGTTCCGTGAACCCCGACGAAGTGGTGGCCATGGGGGCTGCCATTCAGGGCGGCATTCTCACCGGTGATGTGAAGGACGTGCTTCTTCTCGACGTGACCCCCCTGAGCCTCGGCATCGAGACCATGGGCGGCGTGTTCACACGCCTCATCGATCGCAACACCACCATCCCCACCAAGAAAAGCCAGATCTTCACCACGGCTTCCGACAACCAGCCGGCCGTGTCCATCCACGTCCTGCAGGGCGAACGTCCCATGGCTGCCGACAACATGACTCTGGCCCGCTTCGACCTGACCGGCATTCCTCCGGCACCCCGTGGCGTGCCGCAGATTGAGGTGACCTTTGACATTGACGCCAACGGCATTGTCAATGTGTCCGCCAAGGATACGGGTACGGGCAAGGAACAGTCCATCAAGATCACCGCTTCCTCCGGCCTGTCCGAGGAAGAGATCCAGCGTCTGGTGAAGGAAGCCGAAGCCCATGCCAGCGACGACAAGAAGAAGCAGGAACTCATCGAGGCCAGAAACAAGGCTGACAGCCTGATTTACGGCACCGAAAAGTCCCTGAAGGATCTTGGCGACAAGGTGGCCAGCGACACCAAGAGCGAAGTGGAAGCCCGCATTGCCGACCTGAAGAAGGCCATGGAAGGCGAAGACATCACTGCCATCAACAATGCCGTTGAAGCGCTGTCCACAGCTTCCCACAAGCTGGCCGAACAGCTCTATCAGCAGCAGGGTGCCGCAGGCGCAGCCGGTGCCGCCGGTGCCGCCGGTCAGCCTGGTGGCCAGCAGAACAAGGGTGACGACGACGTCGTGGACGCCGACTTTACCGAAGTGAAGAAGTAAGCCCCAAGGCAGGCCTGGTCCTGCCGTGAAAGCACTACACAAGTCCAGGGAGAGCACAGTCTGCTTTCCCTGGACTTTTTTTTGCCTGTTGCCGCACGGGTCACAGTACTGCCAGAACAGGGAAAAACTTTTGCGGCACAGGTCATGCTGTCCTTGCGTGCCAACAACGTGTATACTACAAAGGGCTTACGATCAGAGTGGCGGTCAGTCCCGACCGTCCCGTTCGCCTGTAGTTTCCGGCAGTCCGGCCCTTGAGGCCTTCAAGATTCATCTGCTGGTCCCTGTCCCGGCCCGAGCTCCGAGTCCCCGAACAGGCGCCAGCGTCTTTTCCGGGAGTCAGCTGCGCGTGAGCGTGCGTGCCGCAGACTGAAAGGGTTCCCGGTACATGGGGAGTTGCACCGTGCCCAGTTATCGAACAGTTTTTCGAAGCGCCCTCGTCCTGTCGCTCATCCTGTCTCTGGCTCTTCTTGCCGGCTGCGCCATGCCGGGCTTTCTGAAACCGCAGAAGCCGGAGAAGCCGGCACAGCCCAGGGGCACGACCGTGGCTCTGGTGGTTCCCTCGGGCAAGGTGGCCAGCATTGTCACTGCCCTGACGTCCGGCGCCAGGCTGGCGGCCCAGCAGCAGGCCGGTACCGGGCCCGTGACCGTGCGGGTCATTGCCACCCAAGGCAACTGGCTGCAGGAACTGGCGGCCCTGCCGGAGAACACGGTCATTGGCGGACCGCTCTCCGAGGCCAGCTACAAGAAGATGAAGGCTGCGGGCATCATGGACAAGAAGGTGGTCTTTGCCTTCCTGGGCAAGCTTGATGCCGGTGACGAAGGCACTGTGGCCTGGCGCTTCTATCCGAGCCTGGAAGACCAGATAGACGCCGTGGTCAAGCTCAGCGTGGACCGCCTGGACATCCGCACCATGGCCTCCTTCGGACCTGCGGACAATTTCTCCGTGGCTGCCACCAACCTGCTGGAACAGAAGCTTGCTGCCCAGAACATCATCCTGCAGCGCATCAGTGCGGGCAGCAATCCCGCGACCTGGGGCGAACAGCTCAAGCCCTACATCAATACCCAGACAGACGAGGCCACAGGGGCTCTCATTCCCCAGACGCCCTTCGAGGCCGTCTTCCTGCCCGACTCCTGGCGCCGTCTCGGCTCCGTGCACACGGCCTTTGCAAGCAATGGCGAAGACCGTCTGGTGATGCTGGGCACCATGCTCTGGGACGGCTTCAATACACGGGGCACCCAGAACGCCTCCCAGTACACGCTGGTGGCCTATCCCAGCGCCTTTGTGCGCTCCACGGCTCCGGCCTCCCTTGCCAAGACGAACTTCGCAACCTTCTGGGGTGCCCTTGGCTACGACTTTGTACGCTTTGCCAGCCGCCTGAACGTGCAGGGCCGTCCGGCCTCGCCCAGGGTGAGTGCGGCAGCAAGGCAGGCAGCGCTTATGGACTTTGCCATGGCCCCCATCTCCTATGACGCCGGCGGCAAGGCCTCGCAGAAGCTTGTCATGGTGCAGCCCGGTCTGGCCGGTCCCGTGCCCGTGGACCTCAACACCATGCGCGCTGCCAGGGCGGCAGCCCAGCAGAGAGTGGAGGACAGGCGCCTGCAGGCCACGGAGGCTGAAGCGGCCCAGGCAGCCCAGCCTGTCCAGCCCGTCCAGGGTACCATGGCACCCGTGCAGACTCCCGGCCTGCCCGGACCGGACACAGGCAAGCCCATCATGCGCACAACACCGCATTCTTCCTACAAGCTGAGCCTGCCCGGAACCCGCTAGGGACAGGGCATCAATCGTACAGAAAACACTGGTCCGGGCCTTCCCCCTTTTTGGATGGTCCGGACTGACCCTTTAGCCTGGCACCGGCAGGTGCCAGTTTTCAGGAACAAGAATGGCCCAAGATATACCGGCAATTTCCCGTGAGGATGTGCTGCACATGGCACAGCTGGCCCGTCTGACCGTGGACGAGGCCGATGTGGATCGTTTTGCCAGGCAGATGAGCGACATTGTCGCCTACATGGATGTGCTCAACTCTGTGGACACAAGCGACGTCGCTCCCCTGTATTCCCCGGCAGGGCATGACATTCAGTACCGGACCGACACGGCCGCGCATGTGCGCACCCGCGAGCAGGTCCTGGCCAATGCCCCGGACAGGAACGAGAACTACTTTATCGTTCCGAGAATCGTGTAGCCTGCCGCAGGAAGAAGGAGAACGACAGATGGATGACCTCACTCAACTTTCCCTGACCGAGGTTGCCGGAGCGCTCAAAGACGGTCAGGTCAAGGCGGTGGAAGCAACGGCTGCCTGTCTTGATCGCATTCAGGCAACGGAAGACCAGCTCGGAGCCCTGCTCTACGTGGACGCCGAAGGGGCCATAGAGCTGGCCGAAAAGATGGACAGCGAAGGCCCTGATCTGGAAAAGCCTCTGTGGGGCGTGCCCGTGACCGTGAAGGATGCCCTGGTGACCAGGGACATGCCCACCACGGCAGCCTCGCGCTTCCTGCAGGACTTTCGTCCCATGTACGATGCCTTCGTGGTCGACCGCCTGCGCAAGGCCGGAGCCATCATTCTGGGCAAGAACAACATGGACGAATTTGCCATGGGCTCCACCACGGAAAATTCGGCCTATCAGACAACGCACAATCCCTGGGATGTGACCAGAGTGCCCGGCGGCTCCTCCGGCGGTTCTGCCTGCAGCGTGGCTGCCAGACAGTGCTACGCCTCTCTTGGATCCGACACCGGCGGATCCATCCGTCAGCCTGCGGCCTTCTGCGGCTGCGTGGGCATCAAGCCCACCTACGGCAGGGTATCCAGATACGGCCTCATTGCCTACGGTTCCTCCCTGGATCAGGTTGGTCCCCTGACCAGGACGGTGGAGGACTGTGCCCGTGTGCTGTCCGTCATTGCCGGCTGGGACGAACGGGACATGACCTGCTCGCCCAGGGACGTGGACGACTATGTGGCAGCCATGAAGCCGGAAAACCTGGAAGGCCGGGTCATTGGCCTGCCCAGCGAGTATTTTGGCGAGGGCCTCTCCGACGAGGTGCGCGAGGGCCGGGATCGGGCCGTGGCAGCCCTGCACGAGCTTGGCGCCACTACTGTGGAGGTGAGCCTGCCCAGTACCGAAGCAGCCATTGCCACCTACTACATCATAGCCATGGCCGAAGCGAGCTCCAACCTGGCCCGCTATGACGGCGTGCGCTACGGCCACCGCTGCGAGGCGCCAAAGGACCTGCAGGAAATGTACACTCTGTCCCGCAAGGAAGGCTTTGGCGATGAAGTGAAGCGCCGCATCATGCTGGGCACCTTCGTGCTCTCCTCCGGCTATTACGACGCCTACTACAAGAAAGCCGCCCAGGTCCGGCGTCTCATCAGAGACGAATTTGTGGCCGCCCTCTCCAAGTGCGACTGCCTGCTGGCCCCGGTGTCGCCCATCGTGGCCTGGCCCCTGGGCGCCCATGCCCAGGATCCCCTGCAGGCCTTCCTCATGGACGCCTATACCTGCCCGGTCAACCTTGCCGGCCTGCCCAGCCTGTCTTTGCCTGTGTGCCTGGGCTCTTCCGGTCTGCCCGTGGGCATGCAGCTCATAGGCAGGGCCTTTGACGAAACAACCCTCTTCTCGGTAGGCAGTGCCCTGGAAAGGAGCCTGCCTTCCATAGGATCACCCGCAGCTGTCGACGCAGAGTAAGGGAAGGCTGGCTGCAAAGCGGTGTCTGCCTTGTTCCCTTCACAAAGGCCTGGTCTCTTTTGCTATGTCTGCGGCAACAGGGGGCCAGGCCTTTTTTGCCGACACGGGCGGAAGCATGCCGCACGCTCTCTGTTTTTTTGAAATGCAGCCTCTGCGCAACGGACTCTCTTGGGAGGACAATATGGCATCAACACTGCACTTGGGCGCCCTGAAGGAAGAAGACATATGGGCCGCCTGCGACAGCCTGGTCAGCAGGGGCAGGAAGCCGACGCAGGCTGCCGTGCGCGAGTTTCTGGGCAAGGGCTCCTATTCCACCATAGGTCCGGCCCTGCGATCCTGGCAGGAACATCAGCTCTTTATCCTGCGGACGCCCAGGGATCAGGCCGCCAAGGCCGTGCACGACATGGCCCAGGAATTTTGCCGCAACCTGATGGACAGGCTGACGGTCTGGCAGAAGGAGCAGGAGGTCTTTGAGAAGCAGTGCGATCTCGGGCGGCAGGTGGCGGAGGAACTGCATGAAACGTCTGCTGCCAGGGCGGAAACACTGGAGCGCAACCTGCAGAAACTGGAAGCGGATCTGGCCCGCATGGAACAGGAGCGCAACCAGGCCCTGGAGCGCTGTGCCGTGCTGCTTGATCAGCTCAGGCAGCTGCAGCAGGAGCGCGACAGCCTTGTGCAGCGCCTGGAAGAGCAGGACGGCCCGCTGCCTGCGGAGCAGTCGGCAGCCCGGCAGGAGGCACAGGCCAGGGACCCCATGGAGGAGGCGGCAGACCGGGAGCAGACGCAGGAAGGCACAGACGAGGTGCCGGGCCAGGGAGCTTTTGAACCTGAGCCTGCCCGCGAAGACGAAGAAGAGGCAGAGCAGTCGGCCGAATCCGTCCCCTGCGGGGACGACGGCTCTGCGCCTGAAGGATCGGGTACAGAATTCGCAGCGGCTGAAGAGGCTTGTGCAGATGAGGCAGCGGCTCTTGCAGATGGTGCGGACGCCGGGCCTGTGCTCTCTCTGCCCTATCTGAATGACAAGGATCGTGCCCTGCGCCCCATGGCACTTGCCCAGCTGCGCAAGTGGCCGGACGGCAAGAAGCTGACGGCCAACAAGCTGCTCAAGGCCATGGACATGAAGTCCAACGAAAACAATGTGACCCTGGCCAGATACTGGTGCGATCATGCCGACGAGCTGCGCGACTGAAAGAGAGCTTCCCTGTGCGTCCCATGAGGAAAGGCTTCCGAAGGACGTCTGCGGTTTTTTGCCCGGCGGATCTCTTTGCATCCGGCCCTCATTTTGCTACGGTGAAGAGGTAGCAAAACAGAAAATCGCGACGCTTTCATCCGAAGGCGAGGGCATGTCTGCCAGACTGTCGTTTCGCCTGTCCATGCCAGTATCAGCGGCGCAAGGACGTGCAGGGCCTCGTGGTGGTCCATGGTGGTGCCCTTGAGCAGGCTTTTTCGCGCAACGCTGTGAATATGCCCATACCGATCCGGGGGCAGAACAAACCGGCCTCCGGAATGTCGTAAACAAAAGGGAAGACTCCCGCATCGAACTGCGGGGGCATTCATGGAGGACAACATGATTCGTTCTTTTGTTGCTGCGCTTGTTCTGAGCCTTTTTGTGGCAGGCAGTGCTTCTGCTGCCAAGGTGGATGTTTCCAAATTGCAGCTGGCTGGTGACATCACCCAGGCCCAGGCCGAGATTGTGCTGAAGGGTGCCCTGGCCAAAGCCGTGGATCAGGGTGTGCCCATGAACATCGCCGTTGTTGACGCCGGTGGCAATCTCAAGGCCTTCCTGCGCATGGACGGCGCCTTCCTGGGCAGCATCGACGTTTCCATCGGCAAGGCCGAGACAGCCCGCCGCTTCAACATGTCCACTGCGGCCCTGGGCGCTGCAGCCCAGCCCGGCGGTGAACTTTTCGGCATTGAAGTGACCAACGGCAGACTGGTCATCTTTGGTGGCGGCGAACTGCTTCGTGACGCAAACGGCGTGATCATCGGTGCCATTGGCGTGAGCGGCGGTTCTGTGGCCGAAGACACCAATGTGGCCAAGGCCGGTGTGGCTGCCCTGGAAAAGGCTGTGAAGGCCAAGAAGTAGTCCGCACAAAGACAGATTAAGGCATTTTTGCAGGGGCCTGTCCGCCCGGTACTGACGTACCGGGGAGGGACGGGCCCCTTTTTCGTGCCTCCAGCCAGGGGCCTGTGACTGCAGTCTCTTGGCAAAACAGGACATTTGCTGTATGCATTCCTCTCCAATGGCTCACTGTTTCGCAAAGAGATACAGGCTGGGCATTGTGTTTCTGGAGGATATTCTATGTCTGGAGTGTGGTATTTCTGGGGAAGCCTTGCGCTGCTTGTGGGCGGCTATTTTGTCTACGGCTCCCTGGTAGAAAGGATCTTTGGTGCCGACTACAGGAGGCCCACTCCCTTGCAGACCAAGGGAGATGGCGTTGATTATGTTGCCCTGCCCAAATACAAGATATTTCTCATTCAGTTTCTGAACATAGCAGGACTTGGTCCTGTGCTTGGTCCCATTCTGGGCGCCCTGTACGGCCCGTCCGCCCTCCTGTGGGTGGTCTTTGGCTCCATCTTTGCCGGAGCCGTGCACGATTACTGCTCGGGCATGATGAGCCTGCGTCTTGGCGGCGCCTCCTATCCCGAAATCATAGGCCACAGTTTCGGCATGAAGGTGCGCCGCTTCATGGAGCTCTTCACGATCTGCTTCATGATCATGGTGGGTGCTGTCTTTGTGCTCGGTCCTGCAGCCCTGCTGGCCAGCATGACGCCCTTTGGCATTGTCTTCTGGTCCTGCATCATCTTCCTCTATTACTTCCTCGCAACCATCATGCCCATTGATGTTATCATCGGGCGCATCTATCCCTATTTCGGACTGCTGCTCCTGGTCATGGTCTTTGGCCTGATGGGCGCCCTGCTGCTGGGCGACAGGCCCGTGCTGCCCAATACGAACTTTGTGGTCAATACGGACCCGAGCGGTCTGCCCCGCTGGCCCCTGCTCTTTGTGACCATTGCCTGTGGTGCCATCAGCGGCTTTCATGCCACGCAGTCGCCGCTCATGGCCCGCTGCATGAGCAGCGAGAAGGACGGCCGCCTGCTCTTCTACGGTCCCATGATTGCCGAGGGCATCATCGGCCTCATCTGGGTGACCCTGGGGCTTTCCTTCTATGACTCCCCCGAAGCTCTGCAGGCCGTCATTGCCAAGGGATCGCCCACCCTGGTGGTCAAGGAAATTTCCATGGAACTTCTGGGCGGTTTTGGCGGCTTCCTGGCCGTGCTGGGCGTCATTGTCCTGCCCGTCACCACAGGAGATACAGCCTTCCGCGGCGCCCGCCTGCTGGTGGCCGATGCCCTGCATATCGATCAGGGCAGGATCAGCCGGAGGCTCATGCTGACAATTCCCCTCTTTGCCGCAGGCATCGTGCTCACCATGGTGGATTTTGACGTCATCTGGCGCTACTTCGGCTGGGCCAACCAGACCATGGCCTGCGTGACGCTCTGGGCCGTAGCCATCTATCTTGTGCGCGAGCACCGTCTGCACTGGATTGCCACCCTGCCGGCCGTGTTCATGACAGCCGTCTGCGTGAGCTATCTGTGCAATGCCAAAATAGGCTTTGGTCTGAGCCTGCAGGTCTCCAGCGTCATCGCCGTCCTGGTCAGCCTGCTCTGCCTTGCCGCCTTCCTGCGCATGGCGCCCCGCAGGGAGCAGGTCGTGAAGCAGACCAGCTGATGCCTGCAACGGACAGGCCGGAGATGCTCATGAAGTGCTGAAGAGCCGGCCTGCCCCTGACAGCACAAGCAGAAAAGCCGCCGGAAACAGAGAATGGTTTCCGGCGGCTTTCTTATTGGTGTCTGGCTGATGTGTCTGGGTGTTGGATCGCTGCTATTGCAGGGCCTGGCGGTATTTGAGCGACTGGCGCAGGGTTTCGGCATCCATGTGCTTGACCTCGCTGCCAAGGGGAATGCCCTGGGCCAGACGGGTGATGCGGATGGCAGGAAAGTCTGCCTGCATGAAGGCCTGGATGAAGGAGGCCGTGTTTTCGGCCTCAAGGGTGGCGCCAAGGGCCAGGATGAGCTCCTGCACCTCGCCTTCGGCAAGGCGGCTGGTCAGTCTGTCCAGATCCATCCTGTCCTGGCCGCTCTTGTCCAAGGGATTGAGCAGGCCGCCCAGGATGAGGTACTGGCCGCGGTAGAAACCGCCGCGCTCCAGGGTCAGCTCGCTGTCCCAGTCCGTGACCAGACAGAGGGTTTCCCTGCTGCGGGAGGGATCGGCGCAGATGGGGCAGACGGGAGCCGCGGAAAGGCCTCCGCAGCGGCTGCACAGATGGAGCTTGTCGCGCAGGGTGGCAATGCTCTGGCCCAGTTCCCTGGTCTGGGCCTCGGGCCAGCTCAAGAGGGTCATGGCCACACGCAGGGCCGACTTGGGGCCCATGCCCGGCAGACGGCCGAGCCTGGTCACCAGATCCTGCAGCGGGGCCGGCAGTTCGCAGGACATGCTAGAACAGGCCGGGCAGGCGGATGCCGCCGGACAGGTTGGTCATCTCGCGTTCCAGGCTTTCCCTGGAGATGCGGTTGGCCTCGTTGACGGCAGAGATGATCAGATCCTGCAGCATTTCGGCATCGCAGTCTTTCAGGGCGCTGGGCTCAATGGTCAGGCTCTGGATGACCTGCTTGCCATTGACCGTGACCTTGACCATGCCACCGCCACTGGAGGCTTCGAATGTGCTGGCCTCGGCTTCCTGCTGCAGTTTGCTGAGTTTATTTTGCATAATCTGTGCCTGACGCACGATTTCATTCATGTTGCGCATGAAAATCCTCACAGGGAAAAAGAGTAGTAGAAAAAACAGAAGAGGCGGATCAGGTCAGCGTCTCTGGACGTGATCCACATGAGCCTTGAGCAGTTCAAAGCAGTATTTGAGCTCTGGTCTGTCCAGTACAACCGGGGTGCTCTGTGCCTGGGCATGCGTGCGGCCCCGTTCGGACAGGGAGAGCTCGACCTGTATCGCAGTCTTCAGGAACTGGGACAGAGAAGATTCCAGGGTGGGCAGCGCCCGCCTGAGCGAGGCGAGCTGGCTTGCATTGTCGGCTTCAAGAACCAGAGTGTTCGCGCGTCTGGCAGTGCAGCGCACACCGTTCAGAAGATAGGGCGCAGGGGACCCGGGCGTTTGCTGGGCAAAGGCCCGGTAGGCTGCCCAGTCCGGCAGAGCCGAGGCCATGCGGATCTGTCCCATGGGGGCATCGCCCATGACCTCTTCGAAGTCGTCCTCCTCCTGTCCTTCGTCGCTGTCCGTATTGCTGTCGGACCAGGCCGGCTGCCGGACAGGTGGGGTGTAGGTGTACACGGACCTGGTAGCTCCCGGCGTCTCGCTGTCTGCCTTCGGCGTAGCAGCCGGTGCAGCGCTGGCTGCAGCGGTCTGCGGAGGTGCCGTTTGGCCCGTGACCTGAGCCTGTACAGGTCCCTCCGGCTGCACAGGACGTTTGGCCCCTGTGGGCGCATTGTCCCTGCTTTGGGCGGAAGACTCTGCCTGTACGTGTGGGTGCTGTGCCGGCTGTGTGGCCTGAATGGACTGTGCGGACCTGCCTTGCGGAAGCGTACTGCCGACACTGCTGGCAGGGTTTCGCTGTTTCTGCCAGGAGGATCGGTCTGGGCCGGAAGCGGAAGAAACGGATGCCTGAGAAGGAGCTGCGGGTGCGCCTGGGGCTGCAGTGGACCCTGCAGGGGAAGGCCTGGGCGCTGCAGTCAAGACGGAGCCCTGTGGCTGCTGAGCGGGTCGTGTGCTGTCTGCCGGAGTCGTGACTCCGGCATTTCTAGGGCGCGGTGCGGCTCTCTCCTCTGCAGAGCCCTGGTCGAAAACAAGGGAAGAGGGAAGCAGGTGCGGCAGCAGGGCCAGGTTGACCAGCAGGAGTTCCAGGGCTGCGGCAGGCTCCTGGCTGACCGTGACAGAGCGCTGGGCGCTGAGAATCATCTGCCAGGCCGCATGGAGATAGGAAGGCGTGAAGCGCGGTGCAATGGTTTCCAGGAAATCCAGTTCTCCGGCAGGCACGCCCAGTCTGGCCACGGCGTCCCTGTCGCACTGGCGCAGCAGGAAGAGCGAGCGGAAATAATCGGTGAGCTCGCGCAGGAAGAAGCCTATGTCCACTTCCTTGGACACCAGTTCCCTGGTGAAGAGGGCCGTTCCTGCGCAGTCGGTCCGGGCCAGGGCGTCGAAGAGGCTGGCCAAGGCATCCATGCCGGCAAGCCCCAGGACCATGCGCACGGTCTCGGCGGTGAGTTTTTCCGAGCCATAGGCCAGAATCTGATCGAGCAGGGACATGCTGTCCCTGGCAGAACCTGCGGCACGCCGGGCTATGAGGCGCAGGGCGTCCTCTTCGCAGGGCACGTTTTCCTGCTGCAGGATGCGGGAGAGGTGCGCGGCAATGGTGTCTTCGCTGAGATGGCGGAAGGAAAAGACCTGACAGCGGCTCAGGATGGTGGCCGGAAAGCGGAAGAGTTCTGTGGTGGCAAAGATGAAGACCACATGCTGCGGCGGCTCTTCCAGCGTCTTGAGCAGCGCGTTGAAGGCATTGCGGGTCAGCATGTGCGCTTCGTCGATGATGAAAATCTTGTAGCGTCCTTCCATGGGTGCAAAGCCCACGGTCTCGCGCAGGGCGCGGGCATCGTCGACGGTATTGTTGGAGGCACCGTCGAGTTCGATCACGTCGGGATGGTTTCCCTGGGTGATGCGGCGGCACTGCTCGCAGGTATTGCAGGGCTCTGCGCAGGGGGCGTGTTCGCAGTTGAGCGCCTTGGCAAAAATGCGGGCAATGGTTGTCTTGCCGACACCGCGAGTGCCACTGAGCAGATAGCCGGAGGCCACGCGATCCTCGGCCGAGGCCCTGGAGAGGACGGCCTTGATGAGGTCCTGACCTGCAACTTCGGAAAAGCGCTGGGGACGATAGCGTGTGGCAAGGGAAAGATGCTTCATGGGCGTGATTGCGGACGAGGTTCGCACGGCATCGTGGCAGGGAATCTTGCGGGTGCACAGGGCAGCGGCAAGGGATGCGTGCGAACCTCGTCAGGAGGGATTTTTATGCCGGCACAAGGGAGAACCGTGCCCTCCCGTGCCGGCAGGAAATCGGAAATCCGGTCAGCTAGTCAATGGTGTAGGGGGCGAGCCATTCCTTGTACTTGGGATTCTCGCCCCTGGCGACCCTGAAGAATTCCTGCTGCAGGTGCTTGGTCACGGGACCGGCACAGCCGGCGCCGATGACGCGGTGATCCATCTCGCGGATGGGGGTGATTTCGGCTGCAGTACCGCAGAAGAAGGCTTCGTCGGCAATGTAGATTTCGTCACGGGAGATCGGAGCTTCCTCGACGGTGTAGCCGAGATCCCTGGCCAGAGTGATGAGTGAGGAGCGGGTAATGCCGCCCAAGGTGTTGGTCAGATGGGGTGTCTTGATGATGCCGTTGGCGACAATGAAGATGTTTTCACCGGTGGCTTCGGAGACAACGCCTGCAGGATCCAGCATGACGGCTTCGTCATAGCCGTCTGCCACAGCCTCGATCTTGGCCAGGATGGAGTTGACATAGTTGCCGGCAGCCTTGGCCTTGGACATGAGGGTGTTGGGATGGATGCGGGTGAAGGAGCTTGTGCGGATGCGGATGCCCTTTTCCAGGGCTTCGGGTCCCAGATAGGCGCCCCAGGGCCAGCAGGCAATAATGGTCTGCACGGGGTTGTGGCCGGGGTTGACGCCCATTTCGCCATAGCCCACAAAGGTCAGCGGACGAATGTAGCCGGCTTTCAGCTTGTTGGCACGCAGCGTTTCAATGGTGGCGTCGAAAATCTGCTCTGCCGTGTAGGGAATGTTCATGCCCAGGATCTTGGCAGAATTGATGAGGCGCTGGGAGTGTTCCTTGAGGCGGAACACGGAAGAACCGGCTGCTCCGCAGTCATAGGCACGAATGCCTTCAAAGACTGCATCACCATAGTGAAGAGCATGGGTGAGCACATGCACCTTGGCATCAGCCCAGGGCACCAGTTTGCCGTCAAACCAGATGAATTCGGTAGTTTCCATAGCTGTATCCTTGCAACTAATTCTTCGTCGTGCTTTTTCGGAGCATGGCAAAGGCAGTCTTGCGAAAGGCTTCAGGGTCGCCCCTGGCGGGGGGACAGTGAAGCCGGCCCCTTCGGGATCCGTGCATAGGGCCCGTCTTGAAAAAACAGTGTCACACAGAAGGGCAGGGGCAGCGTGCTGCACGGTTTCCCGGGGGAAGGAACACGGGGCAGCCGGCCTTCTTTTGTACTGAAAGTCGCCAGCCTGTGCAAGATGCACATGCAGGGAACGCATGAAAAAGGCCTGCATGCAGGGGTATTGCAGTCGTCTGTCCTGCATCTGCATGCAGTGCGCACACAAGGGCTTGCTGCTGCTTGACAGGGCAGGTGGAAAGGTCTAGGTCTGAAGCAACATCGGAAAATTCTCAGGGCAGGGTGCAATTCCCGACCGGCGGTAAGCATGATGCAGGGGCGCAGTTTTACAACACCTTGAGCATTGTGCAAGCCCGCGAGCCTGTTTCAGGTGAAACAGTGCAGATCTGGTGCAAGCCAGGGCCGACGGTTAGAGTCCGGATGGAAGAGAATGGAAGCGATGTGCTCCCGGGGGGCCTGGCAGCGCGGTCGTTACGGCGCATCTTGTGCAGAGACTCCCCTGCGGAGTGCATTGATGCCATTTTTGCTGCCCTAAGATCTTGGACAAGACCGGAGAACAACAATGCGCCAAGATATTTTGGGTTCAGAACAGTGGAAGCAGCAAAGTGCCGTCCCGGCCCATGATCCGGGACAGTCGAAACGTCCCCCTGCCGGGGAAGAGAAGAGGAAGACGGGAGAAAACGTCTTCTTCCGCTGAAGACAGCAGCCCCTGGTTCTGTCGTCTGTTCCTGTCTCTAAAGGGCCAGTCCCTGCATGGTCCCATGCCTGAGCCGTTGCAGACAAAAGTCGGGAAGAGCTGCTCTTGACGCCTGTGCGCATGCTCCCCATTATGGACTGGGCTGCAGTCTGTCTTTTCCTGGAAACAGAGTCCTTGGCACAGGCTGCTTTCGGGCATGAGCATGGCTGTCTGCCGCCCGGGCGGCCTCCTTTGTGCGGGGCCCCGACAAGCCTTCCCTTTTCATATCTTCCTTCGTGCTGGAGTCTTGTGGTGAACGAACATGCTGTAGTTCTGGGCATTGATTGCGGCGGTACGCATACGGATGCGGTTGTCTGCGAAGGCAGGCGTCTTCTTGCCAGTGCCAAGGTCGTCACGGATCACGACAATCTGCCGGGCTGCATTGCGCAGGTCCTGCAGGAGACGGACCAGACGCTCCTGCAGAAGGTGGAACGCATCACCCTGGGAACGACCCTGCTTGTCAATGCCTGTGTGCAGGGACGGCTGGACAGGGTGGGGCTGTCCCTGAGCGCAGGACCGGGCCTGGCTCCGGATCGCTTTGCCCTGGGAGAGGATGTGTGCCTTGTGCCCGGCGGCCTGGATCACCGCGGCGTGGAAGTGACCCCGCTGGATCCGGGCGTCCTGCGCAGGCAGATCCTCTCCTGGCAAGAGGAGGGCGTGCAGGCCTTTGCCTGCGTGGGCAAGTTCTCCCCGCGCAACCCGGGTCACGAGGAGCGCATGGGAGAAGTTGTCAGGGATGTGTGTGCACAGCCTGCCCTCACCCTGGGCCATCATCTGAGCGGAGCGCTCAATTTTCCCCGCCGCATTGCCTCGGCCTATTACAATAGCGCGAGCCTGCGCCTGCATAATGCCTTTGTGGACGCCGTGACGGCTGTTCTCGCCAGGCTTGGCTGCACGGCTCCGGTCTTTTTGCTGCGGGCCGACGGCGGATCCATTCCCTTGCAGCGTTCGCGTCCGTATCCCGTGCATTCCCTGCTCTCCGGACCGGCAGCCAGCGTCATGGGCGCCCTGGCCCTGACGGACACCTTGGGATCGTGCAGTCTGCTCATGGACATAGGCGGTACAACAACCGACCTGGCCCTCTTTGTGGAAGGCTCCCCTGTCCTTGATCGCGAGGGCATGACCGTACAGGGCCGTCGCACCCTGGTACGGGCCCTGGCCACTCGCTCCATTGGCATAGGTGGTGACTCCCTCATCAGCCTGCAGGAGGACGGGTGCGTGTGCACAGGCCCACAGCGGGTCGGACCGGCCATGGCCTTTGGCGGCACGCAGCCGACTCTGCTGGATGCCCTCAATGTGCTCAATGCCGAGGGATCGGGCATTGAGCCTGTGGATGCCTGCGCAGGACAGACGGATCGCTCCCTGGCAGGACTCGCGGCCCTGGGCTCCAGGTCCGGGAACACGGCCCAGGAGCTTGCCCTGGCCGCCTGGCTCGATGCGGCCCTGAAGATTTCCCGGGCCACCCAGGATCTTGTGGACGAAATCAATGCCCGGCCTGTCTATACCCTGCGCGAACTTCTAGGCCACATGGATGTGCGGCCGCAGGGCATCCTCCTGGTCGGAGGCCCTGTGCACTGCCTGCACAGACGTCTGCAGAGCTTTGTGCAGCTGCCCGTGGAACCCCTGAAAAGGGCCGATGTGGCCAATGCCATAGGCGCTGCCCTGACACGGCCCTCGGCCCAGCTGGAAGTGTACGCGGACACGGGCCGCAAGACGCTGCTGGTGCCGGCCCTGGATCTTGAGGAAGCCCTGCCGAGGACAGCCACCCTGGATTTTGTGAAGGACAGGGCTCTGGCCCTGCTCAAAGGTCAGCTGGCCGGGGAGGGTATAGCCGACCTCCCCCTGGAAGTGGCCCAGGCCGATCTCTTTGCCACCCTGTCCGAGTCCGGCGCAGGGGCCAGGGACATGCGCGTGGCCTGCCAGGTGGTCCCGGGCCTTGTCCACGGACTTGAGCACGGACTCGAGGCCTGAACGGACTGCTCTTTCGCGAAGTTTTGAGGAACGTGCATGGAAGTTGTTCTCTACGAGCCGGAAATCCCGCCCAATACCGGCAATATCGCCCGCCTGTGCGCCGTGACCGGCACAGTGCTCCACCTCATAGAGCCCCTGGGCTTCAAGCTGGAGGATCGCTATCTCAAGCGGGCCGGTCTTGACTACTGGCCCCATGTCAGCCTGCATGTCTGGCCGGACATGGAGCATTTTCTCGCGGACAGGCTGGCCACAAGGCCCGAGGCAAGGCTTGTCATCACCTCCTCGAAAAAGGGAGGTCATCCCTGCCACCGCTTTCCCTTCCGCAGGGAGGACATCCTGATTTTCGGCAAGGAGACGGCCGGCCTGCCCGAGGACGTCCGCAACCTCTCCCCCCTGCATGTGCGCATCCCCATGCTGGAAGGCCATGGCCGCTGCCTTAACCTGTCCACAAGCTGCGGCATTGTGCTCTACCTGGCCCTGGCCCAGGCCGGCGTGCTGGACGAAAGGGATTGGCTCTAGAGCCCGGGAGCCTGCGAGGGAACAGCCCTGGGCTAGAGCGGGGCTGCATTTGAGGGATCTTTTCATGTATCTTGCCTTTCTCACGGTCTTCTGCCTGACCGTCTTTGCAGGCAATTCCATCTTCTGCCGTGCGGCCCTGGTTGCCTGCGACATGGGACCCATGCTTTATACGGGCGTGCGTGCCCTGTCGGCAGCCCTCATCCTGGCAGCCTTGTGCTGCGTGTGCATCATTCGTCCTCTTCCTGACGGGGATACGTCAGGATCGGTCTGGCGGGATGCCTGGCAGCAGAGCTCCTGGACCGGAGCCCTGGGCCTTTTTGCCTACATGCTCTGCTTTTCCTTAGGCTATGTGGCCATGCCTTCGGCGCCGGGCACCCTCATCATCAACATGAGTGTGCAGGTCAGCATGATAGGCTGGGGCCTGCTGCACGGCCTGTATCCGAACAAAAAACAGTATCTGGGCTTTGCCATTGCCACGGCCGGCCTCATCATCCTGCTCTCTCCGGGCCTCACGGCTCCGCCCATCCTCCATTCCCTGCTTATGGCCGGTTCGGGCTTTGCCTGGGGTGTGTTTACCGTGGCCGGCAGGGATGCCCGTTCCGCGGCTCTGGCCACGGCGGGCAGCTTCTGGCGGGCAGCCCTCCCGGGCGCCGTCTGCCTTGCGGCAGGCCTTGTCCTGGAACCAGGCCCCGAGCCCATGGCCTGGATCTTTGTGCTGGCAGGAGGCCTTGCCTCCTCCCTGGGCTATATCCTGTGGTACTCCATTGTCCCGCGCTATTCGCTGGTCAATGTGTCCATCATTCAGCTGGCCGTGCCTGTCATCACGGCCATACAGGGGGCGCTCTTCCTTGCCGAGGGCATTACCCTGCGCTTTGTGGTCGCAACCATCCTCATTCTGGGCGGCATCTGCCTGGCTCTCAGGGCCGGAGCAGCCCGTACCGCCGGGACAAAGGGTGCATGACAGTTTTTTGAGCCTTTGCCAGGGGCTGGTCCTGCGCTTGCTGCAGGGCTGGTTCCTGAATTCGATATGTTAAGGAGTGTTCCTATGCCTCTGTGCAGCGTTGAAGAAGCCATTGCCGAAATAAAGAAAGGGAAGATGATCATTCTCGTGGACGATGAAGACAGGGAAAATGAAGGCGATCTGACCATGGCCGCCGAATTTGCCACCCCTGAGGCCATCAATTTCATGGCCCATCACGGGTGCGGTCTCATCTGTCTGCCCCTGGCCCCGGAATTGTGCGACAAGCTGAATCTTCCGCCCATGACAGAGCGCAACACCTCGCTCTATCACACCAATTTCACCGTCTCCATCGAAGCCAGGGAAGGGGTGACCACCGGCATTTCCGCTGCGGACCGTGCCACCACCATTCTGGCTGCCGTGGCCGATGACGCCCGCCCCGAGAGCCTGGTGACGCCAGGCCACATCTTCCCCCTGCGTGCCCGTCCCGGCGGCGTGCTCGAGCGCACCGGCCAGACCGAAGGCTCCGTGGATCTTGCCCGGCTCGCCGGCCTCAAGCCTGCGGCTGTCATCTGCGAGGTCATGAAGGAAGACGGCACCATGGCCCGCCTCCCCGATCTGGAAGTCTTTGCCGAACAGTACGACCTCAAGATTGCCTCGGTGCGCGACATCATCCGCTACCGTCTCGACCATGGCCAGGTGTCCGTGCGCTGCGACGCCAAGGCCCACCTGCCCACCATCTACGGCGACTTCACGGTCTATGCCTACGAGAGCAATACCGAGCGCGGCACCCATCTGGCCCTGGTCAAGGGCGATCTCTCCGGGCCCGAGCCCGTGCTTGTGCGCGTACACAGCCAGTGCCTCACCGGTGACGCCCTGGGCTCCCTGCGCTGCGACTGCGGCGGCCAGCTCGGCGCTGCCCTGCGCCAGATTGAGCGAGAAGGACGCGGCTGCCTTGTGTACATGCGCCAGGAAGGACGCGGCATAGGCCTTGCCAACAAGATTCGCGCCTATGCCCTGCAGGACAAGGGCTATGACACCGTGGAAGCCAACAAGATGCTGGGCTTCCCGGCCGATCTGCGCGACTATGGCACAGGCGCCCAGATTCTTGTGGACCTTGGGATCCACAAGATCCGTCTGCTCACCAACAATCCCAAGAAGATTGTGGGTCTTGCTGGCTACGGCCTGGAAATCGTGGAGCGGGTGCCCATTGAAATGGAAGCCTGCACGGACAACCTCCACTATCTGGAAGTCAAGAAGGAGAAGATGGGGCACATCCTGACCGGTATCCGCTGCCACTAGCGGCAGCGCACAAGCCGAGACGATAAGACGAAGACGCAAGACACCTTTTTCAAGAGGAGCAGGGCGGGCGGAAGAAAAACTTGGACACAGGCTTTTTGTTCCCCCGCCCTTTTTTGATCAGTCCCATGCAGTACCTACATCTTGATTCAACGGATCCTGCCACCAATCTGGCCATGGAAGAAGCGCTGCTCCATGTCCTGCACGAGGGGGGACCGGGCTACTTTCTTCTCTGGCGCAATGCCCCGAGCATCATTCTTGGCAGAAACCAGAATGCGCTAGAGGAAATCAACAGGAACGAGGTGACCCGGCGCAACCTCGCCGTGGTCCGGCGCAGTACCGGGGGAGGTGCCGTCTACCATGATCTCGGCAACCTCAATTTTTCCTTTCTGGAATTCCAGAAGGGAATTCTCTCCGTCGACTTTGCCCGCTATCTCGCCCCTGTGCAGCGGGCGCTCAGGCGGGCCGGAGTGGAAGCCACCCTGTCCGGACGCAATGATCTGGAAGTGCAGGGGCGCAAGATTTCGGGATCGGCCCAGCGTCTGGCCGAGAACAGGGTGCTGCACCACGGAACCCTTCTTGTGCAGGCCGACTTCGAGGCCATGACCAGGGCCCTTCAGCCCGATCCGGACAAGTTCCTGTCCCATGGCGTGGCCTCGGTTCGGGCCAGGGTGGCCAATATCAGCGAGTTCTGGAACGAGGGCATGACCCTGGAGACCCTGTGCGAGCTGCTGCGCGAGGAAGTGGGGGCCACGCCAGGACACCTGGATCCCGCAATCATTGCCCTGGCGCAGAGAATACGCAGGGAACGCTACGGTTCCTGGGAGTGGAACATCGGCAGTTCCCCGAAGTTCACGGCGCGCATGGCCCGGCGCTTTTCCTGGGGGCGTGTGCAGATCTGCGTGCAGGTCAGAAAGGGGCGTATCAGCGAGTGCCGCATCTATGGCGATTTCTTTGCGAAAGACGATGTGCACAGGCTGGAGCGCCTGCTTGAGGGTGCACCTCTGCGCAGGGCGGAGCTCGGACTCAGGCTTGCCGAGGTGAACTTTTCCTCCTTCTTTGTGGGCTGCACGGAAGAGATGGACAGCGAGATACGCGGCTTCTTCCTTTCGCTCTAGAAGTCTTTGTCCGCATGCCCACGGGAACAGCCCCGTGTCCGGGCCTGCCCCTGTCCCGGGAGCTTTTGTGTCCCGACAGGCGCAGGCGACTGCCCTAAGAGTTGTTTTTCTTGTTTTCGCTTTTTCTCTGTAGTAGTGTTCGCAGAAACAGCGAAGAACGGGCAGTGTCCGGGAGTTCCGCTTGTCCCGGTCCCGTGAGGCGCACTGAAGTGTCTGCCGGAAGCCTGAATATGACAGGCCTTCGGCACATCCGCTTTCTCTGGACGACAGACACTTCGAGTCAATCCGAATATTCCGAACCTTGCGAACATCCGAAGGAGTGGGAAATGGCAGACTTGCTGAAAACACCGCTGACTGCCTGGCATGAAAGCCACGGAGCCAAGATGGCTCCCTTTGCCGGCTGGAACATGCCCATTCAGTACGAAGGCATTCTGGCCGAGCACAAGCAGACCCGCGAAAGTGCCTCGGTCTTTGATATATGCCATATGGGCGAATTCCTTGTTCATGGTGCCGGCGCGAAGGAAGCGCTCATGAAGGCCGTGAGCCACAGCCTGGCCGAACTTGCCGAGGGCCGCTGCCGCTATGGCTTCATTCTCAACGAAAAGGGTGGCGTGCTGGACGACTGCATCATCTACCACCTGGGGCCGGACTCCTACATGGTCGTTGTCAATGCCGCCTGCTGCGCCACGGATTTTGCTGTGCTGAGCGAGCGCCTGCCCGGGCTTGTCTGCGAGGATGTGTCGGAAACCACGGCCAAGATAGATTTGCAGGGCCCCAAGGCCGTGGAGATCCTGGAAGATTTTCTCGGAGAGGATCTGCACAATCTCGGTTACTTTGCCTTCAGGTACACCACCTGGCAGGGCAAGAAGCTTCTGGTCAGCCGCACGGGCTACACCGGCGAACTGGGCTATGAACTCTACATTGACGCAGGTTCCGCCCTGGCCCTGTGGGAAGCCCTGCTCCGGGACGAGCGCGTCAAGCCCGCAGGCCTTGGCGCTAGGGACACCCTGCGCATGGAGGCAGGCCTTGCCCTGTACGGCCATGAACTGGATACCGAACACACCCCCGTGGAAGCGGGCCTTGGCATCATGATGAAAAGCCAGGCCGACTACGTGGGCAAGGAAGGCCTTGCCACGGTGCGTGAACGACTCCTGCCCCTGGAACTGGAGGGCCGGCGTGCCCCGCGCCACGGCGACATTGTCGCCCTGGGCGACGAGGAAGTGGGCCGGGTCACTTCCGGGACCTTTGCTCCCTCGCTCAACAAGGCCATTGCCTTTGCCTGGGTTCGGGCGGACAAGGCCGAGGCCACGGAGTACACCATCGTGACCCCGCGCGCCAGGCTCGCGGCCAGAGTGGTTTCCCTGCCCTTCTACAAGCAGGGCACGGCCAGAACCAAGCTGGCATCCAAGGCCTGATCGTCCGGGACGTGCGTTTTTTCGGGAACTTTTTCCCCTGTCTTCTGCCCTTTTTTCATCTGCCATTCTTTGTGAGGAGGCACACCATGTCCAATCCTGCAGATCTCAAATATTCCAAGAGCCATGAATGGGTCCGCGTCGAAGGCGGCGAGGCTGTTGTCGGTATCACCACCTTTGCCCAGGAAGCCCTGGGCGACATCACCTACGTGGAAGCTCCTGCCGTGGACGACGAAGTGGAAGCCGGAGCCGAATGCGGTTCCATCGAATCCGTGAAGGCTGCAAGCGACCTCATCTCCCCTGTCTCCGGCAGGGTTGTGGCCGTCAACAGCGAGCTTGAAAGCGCTCCCGAGATCATCAATCAGGATCCCTATGGCAAGGGCTGGATCTACCGCGTTGCCACGGATGCCCTGCCGGACGATCTGCTTGATGCCGCAGCCTACGAAGCCGTGTGTGCACAGGAAAGCCACTAGGCTGGAGGAACAATGCCCTATATTCCTCATACCCAGGCTGAGCGCGATCACATGCTCGCAACAGTGGGCGTGCAGAGCCTGGATGATCTCTTTGCCGACATTACCGCGGACATGCGCCCCCAGAGTTTCCTGGCCAGCAGAGGTCTGCCTGAACAGGAAGTGATTGCCCTGTGCGAGGAGCTGGCCAACCGCAACCAGTCCGTGCTCTCCTTCCTTGGTGCCGGCTACTATGATCACGGCATTCCTGCGGCCGTGGACGCCCTGGCCGGACAGAGCGCCTTTCTGACCGCCTATACGCCCTATCAGGCCGAATGCTCCCAGGGCACACTGCAGGCCATCTTCGAATTCCAGACGGCCGTAGCCCGGCTGATGGAGCTGGACTGCGCCAATGCCTCCCTCTACGACTGCGGCACGGCGCTCTTTGAAGCCAGCACCATGTGCGTGCGCGCAGCCAGGAAAAGGAAGATCGTCCTGGACGAGGGCGTCAATCCCGTCTGGCGGAACATGCTGCACACCTATGCCGCAAACCTGCCCATGGAGTTTGTCCTTGTGCCCCACAGGGACGGCAGGCCAGACAAGGAGGCGCTGATTGCAGCCATAGACAAGGACACGGCCGGTGTTGTGGTGCAGAACCCCAACTTCTTCGGTGTCGTCTGCGACTATGCGGACGTCTTTGCAGCCGCCAAAAAGGTGAAGGCCTTCAGCGTCGTGGCCGTGAACCCCGTGCTGCAGGCCGTGCTGAAGACCCCTGGCGCCATGGGTGCCGACATTGCCGTGGCCGAGGGACAGTCCCTGGGCCTGCCCCTCAACTTTGGCGGCCCCTACTTGGGCCTCATGGCCTGCACAAAGGCCCTGATCCGGCAGATGCCAGGACGCCTGGTGGGCAGAACACACGACAAGGAAGGCCGGACCGGCTACGTGCTGACCCTGCAGGCCAGAGAGCAGCACATCCGCCGCGCCAAGGCGACCTCCAACATCTGCTCGAACCAGAATGCCTGCGCCCTGCGCAGCCTCATCTACCTCTCCCTGATGGGCCCCCAGGGCCTGCGGGATGTGGCGGAAAACAGCATGGAAATGGCCCACTACGCGGCCAGGACCCTGACTGCGGGCATTGAGGGCACGCAGCTTCTCAACGAAGCGCCCTTTGGCAACGAAGTGGCCCTGAGCCTGCCCGTGTCTGCCGATCTCGTGGTGCAGCGCTGCCTTGCCAAGCACAAGGTCGTGCCCGGATACCCCGTGGGCAGAACCTATGCCGGTCTGGACAAGGTTTTGCTTGTGGCCTGCACGGAAAAGAACACCATCGGACAGGTGGGCATCCTGCTCGATGCCATGCAGGATGTCATTGCTGACATCCTGCAGGAAGAAGCACTGCATGGCTAGGGGGGGGGAATGAAGATGCAGACCATTTTTGAAAAATCCGTTCCCGGACGCCGTACCACAGGACTGGCCCCGGAGCCGGCCCAGCACCGTGCGAGCGACCTTGTTCCTGGTGAGCTGACCCGTTCGGAGGCCGTGCGCCTGCCCGAATGCTCGGAGCTTGATGTCGTCCGCCACTTCACGCAGCTGGCCAAGCTCAACTACAGCGTGGATGCCAACTTCTATCCCTTGGGATCGTGCACCATGAAGTACAATCCCAAGGTTACCGAAGTGGTGGCTGCCATGCCGGGCTTCAACAAGGTGCATCCGCTCCTGGCCCGCATAGGCAATGGCCAGGGCTGCCAGGGCTCCATGCACTGCCTTTATGTGCTGGAGCGCAGCCTGTGTGCCATTACCGGCATGGAGGCCTTTACCCTGCAGCCCATGGCAGGTGCCAACGGCGAGTTCACCGGCGTCTCCATCATTGCCGCCTACCACCGCGCCAAGGGGCGTGACCGCCGCATCATGCTCATTCCCGATGCCGCGCACGGCACCAATCCGGCCTCTGCCGCCATGGCAGGGTTCACGGTCGTGGAACTGCCCTCCAGGGACGGCATGGTGGATCCCGAGGCCGTGAAGGCAGCCATGGAAAAATACGGCGAGAACATTGCCGGCCTCATGATGACCTGCCCCAACACCCTGGGCCTCATGGAAGTGCACCTCAGGGAAGTGGCAGCCCTGCTGCACAGCATTGATGCCCTGGTCTACTATGACGGTGCCAACATGAATGCCATCCTGGGCAAGATGCGCGTGGGCGATGTGGGCTTTGACGTCGTGCATCTGAACCTGCACAAGACCTTTGCCACGCCCCATGGCGGTGGCGGCCCCGGTGCCGGTCCGGTGGGCGTGTGCGAACGTCTCATCCCCTTCCTGCCCTCGCCGCGCATTACCCGCAAGGCGGACGGAAGTTACGAGTTCCTGCCCGACAACCCCGAAAGCATAGGACATGTGGGGCCCTTCTACGGCAGCTTCGGCGTGCTTCTGAAGGCCCTGGCCTACATCCTGCGCCTGGGCGGCGAAGGCCTGGAACGCGTGGCAGAGTACGCCGTGCTCAATGCCAACTACCTGCGCGCCAAGCTCAAGGATGTTCTGGACGAACCCTATGACCGCATCTGCATGCACGAGTTCGTGGCTTCCGCTCCTGCCGGCCTGAAGGCTCTGGATATTGCCAAGGGCCTGCTGGAACTGGGCTTCCACGCTCCGACCATGTACTTCCCCCTGCTTGTACACGAATGCCTCATGCCCGAGCCCACGGAAACGGAAAGCATGCAGACCCTGGATGCCTTCAGCGACGCCGTGCATGCCATCGTGGCCCGTGCCAAGGAAGATCCGGACTATCTGGCCGAAGCTCCGCGTGGTCTGCCGGTCTCCCGTCTCGACGAGACCGAGGCCGCGAGAAAGATGCATCTGACCGAAGACATGTAGAAGAACTTGTCCGCTGCAGCTCCCTTGCAGCGCCGTTGCATCTCCTTCATTTGAACCGATTTGGGAAAGCACAGAGGTGTGCCGTCATGCAGGCGCCCCTCTGTGCTTCTTCCTTTTTGGGAGGCCCTGTCCTGAAAGAGGGAGCCGGGAATGCAAGGCCAGAGAAAGCAGATTTCGGGCAGGCAGTGCGAGGGCTTTTTTTTGCTGTGATGGTGCGGGACAACAGGGATGGTGTACACAACAGACAGTTTCTTGCCGGGAGATACCCTGCATGAGAGACTGCATGGACAGAAGCATGACTGTTGTTGCACTGCAAAAAAACAGACAGGACAGCCCGAGAGATTGTGCAACCGTGCATGGAAGGCACAATGCGGGAAAAAGGAAAAGGCTTTTCATTTTTGTGAACGGAGAAAGAGTACTTCTTTTCGCCTCTGGCACAGATTGCGACAAGTACTTGACAATACTAAAAACATGGTGTAACAAAGTCTGAATAGCTTTCAAGTCCTTGTACAAAGGCTTCCGCAGAAATAAGGATACTGTTTTCTGCCCGGGCGAGCCTTTTTACAGAAGGAAAGCCTCTTGATAATCGCTCGCATTCTGCATGCTTTTGATGGTAACTGCTGTGTGGATAGGCAGTTTGTGAATATTTCCACTTTTGTGCTTTGGCCCTATTGTATACCAAATTGGTTTTATAATGGACGCAGGAGACCTTTATGTCCAACATCAACCCGGAACTTGTAGAAAAATTTACTGCGATGGCGCAAGCTGTCGCTGCTACAGTAGCGGAAGTTCCTTCCAAGGAAGACGCCTTCAAATACATTGTGGATCTGTGCCTCTCCAAAGATCCCTGTGAACTGCTCGCCGACGAGCCGGGCACGGAAAAGGGCCCCCTTGGTCCGAACCGTGTACCGACCCGTGTGCAGCGCGTGCTTGCAGCGCCCTCTCTGAACGACGAGGACTTTGCCCTGCTCGAGAACCTCTGCCAGGAAAAGGGCATTCTCTGCCTGCGCGACAACGTGCGCAAGTATGCTGCCGGTATCGATATCGGCATCAACGAGGCTGTGGCCGGTGTGGCCGCAAGCGGTACCTGTCTTTGCCCCACCACGGATGAAGATGTGCGTCTGGCCGGCATGATCAGCGAAATCAGCATTGTGATCCTGAAGAAATCGGACATCTATCCCGACCTTCCCTCTGTGGCCGGCATAATGCGCGACGCAATAGGCAACGGCCCCGAAGGAAGCTTCACCACCCTGATAACTGGTCCGAGCCGTACCGCCGATATCGAATGTGTTGGCGCTGTCGGCGTCCATGGTCCGCTCATGATGCATGTTCTTCTCCTGGAGGCCTAAGCAATGCAAGCACCCAAGACATACGGTGAGTACAGCAAAGAGATTGATGAAGCCCTGAACGATCCTCAGCTTCGCAAGACTCTTGACAAATACGCCATTACCTATCGCACCAACCGCGCCGTTGTGATGCGTGACATTGACGAGGCGACCCTGATCCACGAAATTGCCGAATTCAAGGATGAAGCGGCTGCCCACATGGAAGAGCTGTACCAGCAGTTCAAGGCAGAGGCCGAAAAGCGCGGCGTGCATGTCTACCGTGCTGCCACGGCTGCCGAAGCCAATCAGCTCATTTCCGACATCGCCAGGAAGGAAGGAGTCAAGCGCATCGTCAAGTCCAAGTCCATGACTTCGGAAGAGACACAGCTCAACCACAAGCTCATTGCTGACGGCTACGTTGTGGACGAAACCGACCTTGGCGAATGGATCCTCCAGCTGCGCCACGAGACCCCCTCGCACATGGTCATGCCCGCCATTCACCTGAGTCGCTATCAGGTGGCCGAAGACTTCTCCAAGGTCACCCAGGTGAAGCAAGATCCCGACATTGACCGCCTGGTCAAGGTGGCCCGCGTGCAGCTGCGCCGCAAGTTCATCGCCGGCGACATGGGCATCACGGGCTGCAACTTCGCCATTGCCGAATGCGGTGCCATCACCACGGTCACCAACGAAGGCAATGCCCGCATGGTCGAGACCATGCCTCGCGTGCACACCGTACTGGTGGGCCTGGACAAGCTCGTGCGCACCATTGACGATGTCATGATCGCCCTGCAGATCCTGCCCCGCAATGCCACGGCCCAGCGCATCACCTCCTACGTGTCCTGGGTCTGTGGTCCCACCAAGTGGAAGGGCTCCCCGGACGGCCAGAAGAGCATGCACATTGTCTTCCTGGACAACGGCCGTACCAAGGTTGCCAAGGATCCCATCTTCAAGCAGGTCTTCCGCTGTGTGCGCTGTGGTGCCTGTACCAACGTCTGCCCCGTCTTCCGTCTCATTGGCGGTCACAAGATGGGCTACATCTACATGGGCGCCATCGGTCTCATCCTGACCTACCTCTACCACGGCGAAGACAAGGCCAAGATCCTCAGCCAGAACTGCATCGGCTGCGAATCCTGCCACCATGTCTGCTCCGGCGGCATTGACCTGCCCATGCTGATTCGTGAAGTGCGCAACCGTCTGGTGGACGACGGCGATGGCAATGCCATGGGTTCCCTCATGAAGATTGTCATGACGAACCGCAAGATGTTCCACAACCTGCTGCGCTTTGCCAGCAAGGCCCAGCGTCCCTTCACCGCCGGTACCCAGTTCCAGCGTCACCTGCCCATGATCTTCATGAAGAAGCACGACTTCAAGGCTCTGCCCGCCATTGCCGAGAAGGCCTTCCGCGATCAGTGGGGCGACATTGCACCCAAGGTGAGCAATCCCAAGTACCGTGTGGCCCTCTTTGCCGGCTGCGCCGAAGACTTCATCTATCCCGAACAGCTCGTGGCTGCCGTGAAGATCCTGGCTGCCTGCAACGTGGCCGTGGACTTCCCCATGGATCAGACCTGCTGCGGTCTGCCCCTGGGCATGATGGGCCAGCGCAAGGCCGTGCAGACTGTGGCCCGCCAGAATGTGCGTGCCTTTGCCGACGGCAATTACGACTACATCATCACCCTGTGCGCCAGCTGCGGCTCCACCCTCAAGAAGCAGTATGTGAACTACCTGGCCAATGATCCCGACATCTCCTACGGTGTCGTGACCCGCTTCCAGGACAAGATCATTGACCTGAGCTCCTTCCTGCGCGATGTGCTGGATCTGAAGCCCGAAGACTTTGTCAACACCCATGAGAAGGTCACCTTCCATGCGTCCTGCCATCAGTGCCGTGCCCTGAAGGCTGCCGACAAGTCCCGCGAGCTCATCCAGGATGTGGCCGACTACGTGCCCTGCTTTGAAGAAGAAGTGTGCTGCGGCTTTGGCGGCACCTACTCCGTGAAGTTCCCCATCATCTCCAAGGAAATCATTACCAAGAAGGTGAAGAACATCGCCGAGACCAAGGCAGAGCGTGTGGTCATGGACTGCCCCGGCTGCGTCCTGCAGATTCGTGGTGCCGTGGAAAAGGAAAAGCTCGGCATCAAGGTCACCCACCTCTCCGAACTGCTGGCTGACAAGATTCAGCCCAAGTAGGGACAAAAGCCGTATCGGCTCTCCGCACGGGGAGCCATGATGCCCGAATAGAAAGAGGGGCCGGAAACAAAACCTGAATAGTTTGTTTCCGGTCCCTCTGTCGTTTGCAGAACGGATGGGGAAGAGTTCAGCTGCTCAGGGCAGCACGGCGCCAAGCGTTTCGGCAATGACCGTGGGCGCGCGCTTTTCTTTCAGGGCTTCTTCCAGAGTAGCCTCGCCGCTCAGGACCAGAATGAAGTCTATGCCGGCGTTTTCTGCCAGACGCTTGTCCGTGCTCAGGCGATCGCCTGCCATGACCAGAGCCGATGGCGGATAGAGCCTGAAGAGTGGTTCCAGGACTTCGGTATTGGGCTTGCCGAAGATCTTTTCCGGACGTCTGCCTGTGGCAATTTCATAAAGTCCCAGAAAGCTGCCCACATCCGGGAGCGGCCCTTCCGGAGAGGGGCAGACAAGATCCGGGTGGGTTGCAAAAAAGCGGACTTCGGGCTTTTGCAGAAGCAGGGCCGAACGGGCCAGCTTTTCATAGGTCAGCTCCGTGTCATAGGCCAGGATGACACACTGTGCCCCACCCCCGGTCTGGACAAGTCCTGGCATGCGCTTGGCAAGATCGGTTCTGAAGGCGGTATTGCCCACAACATAGGCACGCTCTATGCCTTCCTTCACAAGAAAGTCCACAAGCGGGGTGGTGGGGGCCAGAAACTGCTCGAGCCTGGCAGGAACGCCCATGCGGTTCAGCTTGTCCACATAGGTGGCCGGGGAGTGGGATGTGTTGTTGCTGAGAAAGCGGAAATCGAAGCGCTCCCAGTTGCGCAAGATGCCGGCAACGGCCGGGGCAATGGGAATGGAACCAAGATAGACAGTGCCGTCCAGATCCAGAACAACGCAGCGTTTTGCTGACCAGTCAATGGAGGGCGTCTTTTCCGGGGAAGCTGTTGTCTGCATGAAACTCTTCTTTTGCTGTTCGGTTGATGGGGTGTTTGCGAATGGGCACAAGCTTGCCTGCACAAGTGTATACGCTTTGAGAACGACAGGCCAGTGAACGACCGCTCCGAGTTTCCGGACAATGCGGACAGTACAGGCCGAAGAATGTATTATTTGTATTTAATGTATTCTTTTATAGTGAAGGCTATGTTCCACAGAGAGCCAGAGACTGTGTCTTTGTTCCACCTGCGGCTGGTGGTGCACAGGCCTGCATGCTGTCGGACAAGTGTAAAAATAGGAAATAAATTCAAGTTGTTGGTCGATAAAAAAACGTTACGAGTTGACGATGGATACTAGTAATGTTACAAAATCATGTCAAATTTTTATTCTTTGCATGAAATTGTGCCGTCTCTCGGTGGAACTTCCCCTCGCACAGATATGCTGCGGCTCGCGGGGAAAGGGTGGTTTGTGATGGAAACAACGGTTGTTATCATAGGCGGTGGTGCCACGGGTACCGGCATACTGCGTGACCTTTCCATGCGCGGCATCCCGGCCATACTGTTCGAGCAGGGAGGGCTCTGCCATGGGACGAGTTCCCGCTTTCACGGACTTTTGCACAGTGGCGGCCGCTATGCCGTGAGCGACAGGGAAGCTGCTGCCGAATGTATCCGGGAAAACACCATACTGCGTACTATCGGCAGGCAGTGCATTCACGAGACCGAGGGTCTGTTTGTCCTGACTGAGGAAGACGATCCGGCCTATGTCGAACAATGGGTGCAGGGCTGCAAGGCTGCCGGCATCAGTGCGAAGGAACTGGAGCCTGCAGAGGCCCTGCGCCTTGAGCCTGCCCTGAATCCGCATCTCAAGCGTGCCTTTCAGGTGCCGGATGCGGCTGTGGACGGCTTCCGCCTCGTCCTGCACAATGCCATGAGCGCCCAGCGTTATGGCGGACAGTTTTGCACTTACCATGAGGTGCTCGGCATTGTCACGGCCAATGGCCGGGTCACGGGCGTGGATGTGGTGGACCAGCAGACCGGTCAGGCCAGACGGGTCCACTGCCAGATCGTCGTGAACGCCGCAGGCTCCTGGAGTGGCCGGGTGGCTGCCTTGGCAGGCCTGCATGTGCCGGTAACACCGGACAAGGGCACGCTCATTGTCTTTAACCACCGCTGCACCTCCCATGTGGTGAACAGGCTGCACAAGAGCTCGGACGGCGACATCTTTGTGCCCAACGGTTCCGTGACCATTCTTGGCACAACCTCGCAGACCGTTGCCGATCCCGGCGACTTTCATGCAACCACAGAGGAGGCCTTGCGCCTGCTCGCCCTGGGGCGTCCCCTCTTTCCCCAGATTGACAGCTTCCGCATCCTGCGTGTCTTTGCCGGCACGCGTCCCCTGTATACACCTGGTTCCGCAGCGGGCCGTTCGGCTTCAAGGGGCTTTCATATCAGCGATCATTCAGAAGAGGGCCTGGAGGGACTGTACACCATTTTTGGCGGCAAGCTGACCACCTATAGGCTCATGGCCGAAAAGATGGCAGATATCGTGGCGGCCAGACTGAAGGTCAGCGCCCCCTGCCGTACGGCCTCTGAGGCGCTCATCCCCGAGGTACCCAGTGAAGTCCGCAGGCAGGCGGCCAGGCTTTTTTCCGTGCAGGGTCTGGATCTTGTGGCCGACCGTCTTGGCGATGACTTTGCCTCCTGCGTCGCCGACAATGCCAGCCGCAAGCGGGCCGCCAATCCCCTCTTGTGCGAATGCGAAATGGTGTCTGCGGCCGAGCTGCTCCATGTGGCACGCCAGCCGTCCACTCATTCGCTTAATGACGTGCGCCTGCGCACTCGTCTTGGCATGGGCACCTGCCAGGGCACCTTCTGCGCCCTGCGGGCGACTTCGTTCCTGGTGGAACAGGGCATCTGTTTCGGCAAGGATCCTCTGAACGACATGCGTGCCTTTGTGCAGGAGCGCTGGAAGGGCACACGGCCCGTCTTCTGGGGCCAGCTTGCCCGGGAAATGGAACTGGCCCGCAATCTCTATGCCGCTACTCTTGGGACCGAACCGGGCACGGTGTCTGTGCCCGAGGTCAGGGTGGAGACGAGGGCCCGTCAGAACTCGCACACAGGCAGGGTCAGGACGAGCAGGGTGGCAGATCTGGTTGTCGTGGGCGCGGGCTTGAGCGGTCTGTGGGCTGCCTGTGTGGCCGCCCGTTCCGGCCGCAGGGTCTGCGTGCTGACCAGGGGCGCAGGGAGCCTGCACATAGGCTCGGCCACCATTGATGTCCTGGGCATGACTGGCGCAGGACAGGTCCTGGGGGATCCCCTGGCACACATTGTTAGGCTGCCTGCACGGCATCCCTATGTCCTGCTGGGACGCAGGAAGGTTGGCTCAGCCTTGGCGTCCTTTGTCAGCTTCTGTACCAAGGCGGGTTTTCCCCTGTACGGAGCCGGGGAGGAAGACGTCCTCCACAACAGCCTGCTGCCCACGGCCCTGGGCACGAGCAAGATTTCCTGTCTCTATCCGGAAAGCCTCAATCCTGCCCCCCTGGCTAGGGCACGGCGCATCGTGGTCTGCGGCATAGAGGGCCTGCGCGACTGCATGCCCGGCATGGCCGTCTACAATCTGCGCAGGAGGCCCGAGTTTGCCGACAGGATGATTACGGCAAGCTGGCTACCCAGTCCCTGGCCTGGTGGTACCCGTACTCAGACGGCTCTGGATGTGGCCCGTACACTGGAGAGTGCGCCCTGCAGGGAATTTTATGCAGCCCTGGAGCGCGTGGCAACGGGCGCCGAAGTGGTCCTTTTGCCACCCATTGCCGGCACAAGGCCGGACAGTACAGTCCTGCACAGGCTCAGCTCGGCTGCGGGCTGTCCGGTGGTGGAAATGACGGGTCTGCCTCCAGGCGTGACCGGTATGCGCCTTGGCAGGCTCCTTCTGGACGAGCTGCGCAGGGCCGGCGTCCCTGTTCTTGAAAATGCCACGGTGACCGGCTGCGAGATTGAGGGCCAGCGCCTGCAGGCCGTGCGCACAAGCCATGAGGATGGCGAGCGCCGTTATGTGGCGGACAACTTCATCATTGCCACGGGTGGCATGGTGAGCGGCGGCCTTGTGCTGCAGCCGGGCGTGGCCAGGGAACCCATCCTGGGCCTTGAATGCGCCACTCCCGGTGAGACGGAAACCTGGACGACAGACAGTCCCTTTGCCTCGCAGCCTGTGGCCTACCTTGGCGTACCGGTTCTGCCAACCCTGGAACCGAGTCTTGACGGAGAAGAACCCCTGTTGCGCAATGTACGCTATGCGGGTCGCATGCTCGCAGGCTGTGATACGGCCTTTGAGCGCAGTGGCAACGGCCTGGCGCTGGCAACAGCCTCTGCCGCGGCGCTGGAGCCGTGGCTCTAGGGAGATACCATCATGCAGCAAGTTCATGTCGATCCGGATGCCTGTATCGCCTGTACGACGTGCACGGTTTTCTGCCCTGTGGCTGCGGCAACGGGAGAATTTGCCGGCCCCAAGATGACCGGCCCGGCCTACGAGCGTTTCCGCCTGAGCGGACTGAGCGAGGATTCCTCCTTAAGTTATTGCGCAAATTGCAAGAATTGTGACATCTCCTGCCCGCAGGGCGTCCCCATTGCGGCCATCAACATGGTGGCCAGGGCGCGCCAGTGCGAGAAGGAACATCCCCTCTGGCTCAGGGACTGGATTGTGAGCCACTCAGAGACGCTGGGCCATCTCATCGGTCCTGTGCCGGCAGCTCTCAAGAACGGCTCCCTGCGCAATCCGCTGGTCCGTGCCATGCTGGACAGGATAGGCATAGCCCGCGAGGCCATCATGCCAAGCTATGCTCCAAGGCGTTTTCGCAAGCTGCTGGCCAGGCTCAGGCAGCCGTCCACAGGCAAAAAGGTCGCCTTCTTCCCCGGCTGCTACATCGATCTCTATGAACCAGAGGCTGGCCTTGACATGGTCTGGGCTCTGAACCGAGCAGGCTACGAGGTGGTAAGCCCGTCCGCGTTCTGCTGCTGTGGCGTGCCCATGGTAGCCAGCGGCTTCATGAAGGACGCAGAAAGAAATGCCCGCAGGAATGTGGCCGTCATGCGATCCCTTGCCGAGGAAGGCCTGCCTGTACTCACAGGCTGTCCCTCCTGCGAGCTCATGTTCAGGGAGGAGATTCCGCTCTTTTTCCCGGATCTTGCAGCCGAAGGCCTGCCGCGCATCACGGATGCCCAGGAATTTCTTCTCAACTGCGCCCAGGAGGGTACGCTCAGGCTGGAAGAGGCCGTGCGCAAGCGTCCCGTTCTCTACCATGCGCCCTGCCATCTACGCGCCCTGGGCATAGGCCTGCCGGGCTTGGAGCTTCTGCAGGCCCTGGGCCTCGAGGTCGTGCCGGCCAATGCCGGCTGCTGCGGCATTTCCGGAAGCTACGGTTTCAAGAAGGAAAAGCACGCCATTGCCATGAAGGTGGGGGCAGAGCTCTTCCGCGTGGTCAGGGAAAGCGGTGTCGATGTCGTGGCCACGGAATGCGGCACCTGCAGGCTGCAGATACACTCTGCCACAGGGGTGTCCTGCCGGCACCCGGTCAGCCTGCTTAAGGAGCTTGCCAGGGACTAGCCTGCTTTTCCCCCAATTTGTTTCCAGTCGTTCTGCTTTCCAGCTTGAACGTACACAAGGGATTTGTGCCTGAGAACAAAAGGCATGAATCCCTTTTTGCTGGCCCAAAGAAAAGAGGATCACCCGCACAAAGGGGTGATCCTCCTTGGAAGATCCTCTGGGGCGCTGTCAGGAGCAGGAAACGGATCCTGCCCTGTCTGCTCTGCCTGAAACACCGTCTCCTACATAAGCCACTTCAGGGGGACAAGAGAGAGGTCGGGGAAGAAGAGCAGGAGGAAGAGCATACCGATTTCCACCAGCATGAAGGGCATCAGCTTCTGTACCAGATAGGAGAACTTTATTTCGCCAATGCCGCTGACCACGTAGAGCACGGTACCGACGGGCGGTGTGATGACGCCTATGCCCAGGTTGAGGATGAAGAGCAGGCCAAAGTAGTAGGGATCAATGCCTGCCTGCGTGATCAGGGGATAGAACACTGGGGCAAAGATGAGGATGTTGGGCGTGAGATCCATGACCATGCCCATGAAGAGCATGAAGACCATGATGGCGCACAGAAGGAGCTTGGGCGAATCGATGAGGGGATGGAAGAATTCCACCACCTGCTGCGGTATCTGGGCCACGGTGATGAAGAAGCCCACGGCCGAGGCCGTGGCAACGATGAACATGACCACGGCAGTGGTGCGGGCCGCGCTGGCACTCACGCGGATGAGTTCGCGCAGGGAGAGTTCCCGGTAATAGCCCATGCAGACCACGATGGCATAGATGGCCGCAAAGGCGCCGCCCTCGGTGGGGGTGAAGATGCCGAAGCGGATGCCGCCAAGCAGCAGGACGGGCATCATGAAGGCCGGCGTGGAATCCAGAATGATGCGGACAACTTCCTTTCTGGTGAAGGTCTTGGTGTCATTGTAGTTGTCCTTGCGGACAATGAACCACCAGACGACCATGAGGGCCAGGCCGATGAGGATGCCGGGGATCAGACCGATCATGAAGAGCTTGGTGATGGAAAGACCGGAAACTGTGGCACCCAGGATGATGAAGTTGGTGCTCGGGGGGATGATGGGACCAAGAATGGCGCCTGAGGCAATGACGGCGCCGGCCCGGCCCTTGTCATAGCCCACCTGCTTCATCATGGGGAGCAGCAGGCCGCCCAGGGCTGCTGCCTCGCCCACCGACGATCCCATGAGGCCTGCAAAGATGATGGAGGCCACAATGGCTGCGTAGCCAAGACCGCCGCGGATGCGGCCCACCATGAGCTGGGCCAGGGCCACAACACGCTTGGAGAGGCCGCCGGCAGCCATGATTTCGCCGGCAAAGACGAAGAAGGGGATGGCCATGAGCGGATAGTTGTTGGCGCCGTCCAGCATGGAGGTGGGGATGATCATGGTATCCCACATGCCGGAATGGCCCATGAGCACAATGGCGCAGATGACAAGCACCAGAGCCAGGGGAATACCCAGACTCATGAACAGGAAGAGCGTGCCGAGAAAAAGCAGTAATTCCATACCAGTCTCCTACATGTTGTCCTTCATGAACTCGGCAATCTTTTCTTCCTTGCTCTTGACGGGATTGACCTGGCTGGCCGGCGTGCGCAGAAGCTTCCAGAGATCCTTGAGGAAGAAGACGAGCGCAACGGCGGCACAGATGGGCAGGGAGCTGTTGATGATGCTCATGTTGATGTTGGTGGAGACCGAATAGGTGTCAATGGTCTGCCGGACGTATTCTATGCCGCCCACAAGGAGCAGGCCCATGGCACCGATGGAACAGAGTAGGGCTATGATGTCCACGGCCTTGCGTGTGGCGCCGTGCAATTTGTCCGTCACCAGATCCACGGCAATGTGCCTGTGGTGGTAGAAGGCTTCAATGGCGCCGAAGAAGGTCACGTAGATAAAGAGAAAGCGGGCCCACTCTTCACTGGGCGGAAAGCTCGAACGGAAGGCATAGCGAAGAAAGGCATTGTACGTCACAAGACCGATCATCCCCAGAAAGATGGCGGCACAGAACAGTTCAAAGAGAAAACGTCCGGGGGAGGTCTTTTCCTGTGTCGTCAGGGATGCGGTGTTGTCTGCAGATTGTTCCTGGTCACTGGCCATGGTGGCTCCTTGGGCAAAAACTCGTGAGAAGGGGCTGTCCTTTGTGCTGCAATGTCCTGCATGAATATCAAGGGGGTGGGCAGGATGCGGGCAGCCTCGAAAAAGCAAAGGTCCGCTTTTCCCGGAATGCGGGGAAAGCGGACCTGGTCAGCAGGAACGTTACTTTGCGGTGCGGTAGCTTGCAGCGCTGTCAAGAATTTCCTGAGCGTTGGGAACGTAGTTGTTGGACTTGGGGTCCAGGAAGAGTTGCCAGCTGCGCTTGCCGGCTTCAACCATGTACTGGTGCAGTTCAGGCGAAGGTTCGGACACGGAGCCGCCATGGCTGGTAATTTCCTTGATGGCGTGTTCGTCCACCTTGGTGGCATTGGCCCAGGTTTCCTCGGCGCACAGGCGTGCGGCCTCGTCAAACCAGGCACGATCTTCAGCAGGCAGCTTCTGATAGAATTTCTCGTTGATGTAGAGGGCGTGGATGACGAGGATGTGCCTGGTCTGGGTGATCATGGGGCACTTTTCGTACATCTTGTCGGCAATGATGTCGGACAGGGGGCTGTCGCCACCGTCAATGACACCCTGGTCCAGAGCAGCCGGAACCTCGGCAAAGGGCATGGGCTGGCCGCTGATGCCGCATTCCTTGGCAAAGTTGGTGTACAGGGGAATGTTGGGGACGCGCATGCGCAGCCCCTTGATGTCATTGATGTTCTTCACTGCATGCTTGGTATAGAAGTTTCTGAAGCCGAGAGGGAAGGCATTGAGCATGCGCAGGCCGGACTTTTCCGGGAAGCCCTTGTTGATGAGCTCGAAGGTCTTGCCGGTCATGGCGCGATGGGCGTGCTCATAGTCGTCAAAGAGCATGGGCGTTTCCAGCATGCCCATGGAGGGCTGCAGGGAAGAGGTCTGCGTGCCGGTGGCACACATCTGAATGATGCCCTTGCGGGTATTGGCAATATAGGCATCTTCCTTGCCGAGCATGCTGTTCGGGAAGACCTGCACCTTGTATTTGCCCTTGGACAGGGTCTCAAGATGCTTGCCGAAGCTGTGCATGGCAACAGTTTCGGGTTCGCCCTCGGGCTTCATGCCGGCAATCTTGATGGTGATGGCACTCTGTGCAGGATCAGCGTGCAGGACGGCAAAGCCCAGAGTCAGGGCGCAGAGAAGAAGCAGTACGTGGAGACGTTTCATCGTATCCTCCAAATGTGGGTTGTACTGAAATGGGGAGTCTTTTCTGATATGGTCTGTTCCGAAAGGCAGCCTGCTTGTGCGCAAGGCTGGATCAGGTATGCATGGGAGGCTGTCTGTACAAGCCGGAAGACGTTTGCGGCATCCCGAAAAGGCAGGGAGCCTGCCTCGTGGTACGGGCCGCAGGGCATGCAGACAGGTTGGGTCTCCTTGCAGAAAGCGAGGACATGCACCCCGATGTGTTTTTGTATTTGTAACCTAATTGCTATCAAAAAGACACGAATAAATCCAGACTTCGGCCCTGCGGACATGTCCCTTATGTGACTCTGCAACACCGGGTTGCCTTGAGTTTATTTTTCGCATAACTGATTTTGTGAAGTTAAAATCTTTGTTGTATCATTTCAGATCCTGACGTTATATATGCACTTTTCAAACAACAAACTGAAAAAATACGTATAGAGGAAAGGGTATGCCTGAACTTCCGGAAGTTGAAACTGTTGTGCGCACCCTGCGCCCCCATGTTGTCGGCAGACATATTGTATCTCTGCAGGAAGTGCAGCGGCCCTGTTTTGTACAGGAGAGCCTGCCCTGCACCAGGGCCGAAGGCCTTTTTGTGCACAGGGTCGTGCGCAGGGGAAAATTCATTGTCTGCCGGCTCGGGATCGGCCAGTGCGGCTGCGACAGCATGGCAAGGGACGCAGATCATGTCCTCAATCAGGCAGCAGCGCTTTTTGATGGTGCGGCCGAAGAAGACCTTTTCTGGGTGACCCACCTGCGCATGACGGGCACCCTCATGGCCCATGAAACAGCCGCCTGTACGTCTGCAGTTCCTTCTCCGACATCGTTCTGCGCACCGAAGCCCGGCAGGTACACAAGGGCCTGGGCCCGACTGGCAGGAGAAGGACTGGAGGGCTGCGTGCTGCTCTTCAATGACGTGCGCACCTTTGGCCGCATGTTTCTGGGCACGCGGACCATGCTCGAGTCTTGGCCTGCCTGGACACGACTCGGTCCCGAACCCCTGACCATGGGGGCAGAGGCCTTTGCCCAGGCCATACGGGGCAAGAGGGCCATCAAGACCGTGATCATGGATCAGCACGTCCTGGCGGGCATTGGCAATATCTATGCCGACGAGTCCCTCTTTGCCGCCCGCCTGAATCCGCATCTGCCTGCGGACAGCCTGTCCCTGGCACAAAAGCTCGAACTCCATGCCCAGATGGTGCGCCTGCTTCGCAAATCCATAGCCGAGTGTGGCAGCTCCATCCGCAACTATCAGGATGCCGACGGCAATGTGGGCGCCTTTCAGAACAGCTTTGCCGTCTATGGTCGGGCGGGCAGTCCCTGTCCTGTGTGCGGCACGACCCTGCAAAAATGCCTCCTGAACGGCAGGGGAACGACCTTCTGTCCCAGATGCCAGCAGAAGAGGGCACCTTCCAGAGGGAAGAGCAGGAGCGCAGACAAAAAAAGCGCTGATTGCAAATCGCTGCAGGGGAAAAGCTCTTGCGTGGCAATTGTGGAGCAGTGAACTTGTTTTTCAGGATTGACAGACTAATGGATAACGCTTACTATTTTCACTGCAAAAGACCATAATTCTCTCAAGAGCATGGAGAGCCCCATGTCCGATCTTCATCATCCCCAGACGCGCATGACTCAGCAGCGTTCGGTGATCCTCGAAGAGTTGCGCAAACTCGATACCCATCCGACTGCTGATGAATTGTATCAGATAGTGCGTCTCAGACTGCCCAGGATCAGCCTTGGCACAGTGTACCGCAATCTTGTCTTTCTTACCGAGAGCGGTCAGATTATGCGCCTTGAAAGCGCAGGCAATACCAATCGCTTTGATGCCAACATGCAGCCGCACCAGCATGTGCGCTGCGTCTGCTGCGGAGCCATAGCCGACATCTTTCCGCCGGTGATGGCCCCGGAAACGGATCGTATTCATGTGCCCGGCTTTGCCCGCATCCTGCAAAGCCGCATCGAATACGACGGCCTGTGCGAGAAATGCGCGGCTGCCAAGGCAAGCGAAGAGGCTGCCGCCTACTACCCCAACAGTGCCTGATGCGTATCGTGCACCCTGATACGGAAGAGCCCGCCACACTCCCTTGTGTGACGGGCTTTTTGTCTCTTCTTTTGGGAGACGCCACTCTGTTTTTAGTAGGGGGCTAGTGTTTCCGGGTTGCGGGCAATAGGGGCGTATTCCGCTTCTGCGGCACGAAGGAGGTCGTCGGGAGCAAGTTCGAGCTGTACGCCGCGCTGTCCGGCACTTACAAAGATCGTCTCGTGCAGCATGGCTGTCTCGTCCACAAAGACCGGGTATTTCTTCTTGCCTGCCAGGGGAGAACAGCCGCCGCGAACATAGCCTGTGAGAGGAAAGACTTCCTTTAGGTGCACCATGGCGACCTGCTTGTTGCCGCTGGCCCTGGCCAGGGCCTTTAGGTCAAGTTCCGCGTCCGCAGGAATGCAGGCCATGAGAATGCCGTTCTTGTCGCCCCGTGTCACCAGGGTCTTGAACACCCTGGCGTTGTCCTCGCCCAGCTTTGCCGCCATGCTCACTGCCGAAAGATCGTCCAGGTCCACTTCAGCCTCGTGCATGCTGTATTCGATGCCAAGCTCATCCAAGAGTCGTGCCGCATTGGTCTTGGACGTCTTTTTGTCGTGACTCATTCCGTGTGCCTCTTCTCCGTATCCTGTTTCCAGTGCCTGCCCAATCCGTCTCAGGCCCTGCCTTCTTCCCTGCGCGCTTTCGCGTTCTGCCACAGCGTGCGGAAGAAGTCCGTGATTCGTGTCGTGCGCTCCCTTCTTCTCTGTTCAAGTTCAGGCAGGATCTCTTCCTCAAGCCTGCGAGCAAGATCCTTCTTGTCGCCCGTGTTGTCGAGTACAAGGTCGCAGGCGGACAGTTTCTTTTCCTCGTCCCACTGCCAGTGTTCTATGGTTGCGATTTTTTCTTCCGACCAATTCCTGGTGGCCGCAAGCCTGGTCGTTCTGGTGGCAAGAGGGGCCCTGATCCCAAGTGTCAGTGGGGCTTGCGCAAAGCGCCCCTTGTGCCAGCCGCACTCGAAATAGAGCGGAATTTCGGCAACGGCAAGTTCCCGCCCATCCTTCTGGCAGCGGGCAAAAAAGTCGCGGATGTCCCCCAGGACCAGCCTGTGGCACAATTCCTCCACTTCCCTGCGCACATCAGGGGACTGCGAAAAGGCTGCCATGAGCTGCGTGCGATCCACGCTGCCCGTCTCGTCCAGGATATCGCTGCCAAGTCTCCGGCACAGCCACTGGGCGACCTCGCCTCCTGCCAGGTAGTAGCCCTTCACAAGTTCGTCCGCGCTGATGACGGGAATGCCGTGTCTTGCGATCATCTTGAGGACAAGGCTCTTGCCGCTGCCGGGATTGCCCGTAACAACCAGGGGCTGGGTCTCGAAGGCTCTCTGGACAAGACAGTTCAGAAAATCTTGCGGCGGAGGCAGGGTCAGGGAAAGCTCTTCGCCGCCTGTCGGGTGGGGTACTGTCAGGGAAAAGGCGTGGAGCATGACCCTTGGAGCGAGAGCTGCCATGGGGGCGGGCGCGTAGGTGGCGTCCCCCAGAAGCGGGTGTCCGAGGTGCGCCATGTGCACGCGTATCTGATGGGTACGGCCTGTGTGGATGTGCACGCGTACAAGGGAGGCGCTTTCGTCCCCGGCCACCCACAGGCGCTCGAAGGTCGTTCTGGCTTCCCGTCCGCCCTGGGAGACCGGCACGCAGGCCATGCGCGTCTTGTGCACAGGATCCCTGCCTATGCTCATGGTGCAGGACCCGTTTTCCGGCGTCTTGCCCGCCACAATGGCAAGGTAGATTTTGCGCACCCTGCGCTCGGCAAAGGCCCTGGTGAGGAAGAGTCGTGCCTTCTCGTTTCGTGCGACGATGAGAAGGCCGCTTGTCTCCTTGTCGAGACGGTGCACTATGCCGGGTCTCAGGCCGCCCATGGCGCCAAGTTCCGGATACCGAAACAACAGGCGCTGAATGAGCGTGTTGGCAGGGCAGGACGGACAGGGGTGCACGGTCAGTCCCGCCTCCTTGGCGCAGACCAGGACGTCCGTGTCCTCGTGGAGCACGGTGACTGCTCCCTCTTCGGGGACAAGGCCGCTTTCCTCGTCCACAAGCTCAAGCTCGACGCTGTCGCCCATTTTAAGCTTTTGCGCAGCCTGGGTGCAGGTTGTGCCGTTCACAAGGCACAATCCTCTGGCAATGAGCTTCTTTATGCCTTCCCGGGAAAGAGCGGCACTCCCTTCCTCTCCCTTGCTCTCTTCGGCGCACACGTCCCCGTCCCAGGCCTCTTCCGGGGCCTTTTCCGGCGTGGTGCCGGATGGTTCAAGATTCTGGCACAGGAACTTGTCCAGGCGGACCTTGCCGGAGTTTTGCGGGACAGTCAGGCGCAGTGTGCGGGCCATTTCTTGCCTCTATCGCGGTGTTCCGCCCAACACCGTCAGGGTGTGGAAGCGGTCACCGATGGTTGTGTTGTTGGTCAGATTGGGCAGTTCCTTGCCGGGAGTGAGGCTTGAGACAATGACCTTGCCCACAATGAGCCTGTTGTCCTCGCCTGCAGGTTCATCCACGCGGATGCCCCAGAGATCGTGCAGGATGACGGGGCGTCCCTTGTAGGTGCCCACATAGAGCACCACATGGCCCTTCAGGGTGACCAGGGAGGCAAAGGGCACGCCTTGGCGCACAATGGTTGCCTCGCGTTCGCGCACGCTCATGTTCCTGAGCGAGATGCGTTCGCCGGCCCGTGCCTGGGCCTGGGAGTTTCTGGGCAACCAGATGCCGAAGGGGGCCATGAGATCGCGGGTCATGGCCGAGCAGTCACGCAAGTCCAGCATGCCGCCCCAGCCGTACTTCTGGCCCACCATGGCATTGCCAAGCCGGGCCACATTGCCTTCCGTCATGGGCAGGGGCATGGCTTCCACGGAACCGGGAACCACATTGGCACGCATGGCAACGGCCAGGCCGCTCTTGTCCTTCACGGGCACCATGACGGCATTGACGCCTGCTGCAGGCAGAATCACGCCTATGTCCGCCACACGGCCCGTGGCACCGAGCACGGTGTGCTCCTGCACAATGGCTGCCAGGGGACTGGCCTCCCAGCTCTCCATGAAGGTCTCGGTGACAGGGGCCACATCCCTTGCGTCCACCCAGCCGCAGGCAATGGAGGTCTCCACATAGTACCAGCGCTTGTCTGCAGTTCTGTGACACAGGAGCACGGGCAGGCCCACGGGCAGGCGCGAGTACTGGAAGTAGTCAAAGGGATTTTCCTGTGGATCCGGGGTCGGCTCCGTGAAGCGGGGCAGGTGGGTAGGCATTTCCCGCAGATCCGTCGAGGTCACCACAATGCCGGGACGGTTGATGTTGGGATAGGTCTGCATGCGCGCATTGCTGCGCATGGCTTTCCATTCCCTGTCCTGCCAGCGAACCGAGCCGTTCTTCCAGCCCCTGGCCTTGCGGTTGAGCATGAGCGAGGCGTCCCTTCTGCTGATGGAGGGCTTTTTCATGTGCCAGGCGCCAAAGAGGGTGCTGCGGAACTCTTCCAGGGCTGCGTTTTGCTCGGCAGGGCTCAGTATGGGGCTGGACGCGTCCTTTTTGACATAGGCTGTCAGATCCTGGGGAAAGAGGCGCAGGTCTGCGATTTCGCACCTGCCGGTATAGACGGGCGGTTGGGCCGGCTTGCCGGCACAGCCTGCCAGGACAAGACACAGGACAAGGCAGGCAAGACGGGTATAAGACTGAGCCATGAAAACTCCTTGGACAGGGCAGGGCCGAAAACGGCAGGACATCAGCCCAGAGTGACCGTGAATTTGTGCAGGAAGCCGGCTGGATGATAGCTCTCCTTGGCTGCACGCAGTCCTTCTTCGTCGAGATCCTGGGCCCTGTTGATCCACTGCACATCTGTGCAGGCATTCTTGCAGAAAACGTTGTTGATGGTCTGATAGACACCGCGGATGTCGTTGAGGCCCTTTTCGTAGTGCACGCCCATGGTTTGTTCGTCCAGGCGTTCGCCAATGGAAAAGGCCACAATGTCCTTCCCTATGTAGAGGGAGCCTCCGCAGAGATTGCGGAACTTGTCGTAGTGGGAGAGGACGCGGTTGATGGCATCGTTCTCGGCTGTCAGGGACGGCGAGTGGTCACAATCATGCCACTGGCACCATGTGTCCTGCAAGGCCAGGCAGTCCTCCACCATCCTGTCGTCCAGGGGATGGTAGTCCGGCTCGCCGTAGGCGCGGATAAAGCCGGAGACGTGGTTCTTTTTCTTGTGGAAGCGGTTGCCGGGCAGGCAGACAAGGTCACTCTGGGCATAGAGGTATTCCCACTGTCCGCGGGCAGGTGCGGATGTGATGCGTCCGGGCAGCTGCTCCTGCCAGAGTGCTTCCAGTACTTCGGGCACACGGATGAAGGAGACAGGGCCCTGGGCAATGCAGGCAGCCCAGTCTATGGCATGCCAGTCGCCCACCGGGGCCCAGTAGGCCGTAAAGCAGGGCCAGGTCTGGCGTATCCAGCATAGGTGTTCGGTAAAGCACCATTCAAGCCCATAGTGCTGCTGCCAGCCCCAGAGATTGACCAGACTGTAATCGATGGAACGCTGTGGCGTTTTCTGCCAGTAGGAGTAAAAGCGTTCGGCCTCATCAAGTGTGACAGGAGAAAAATCCAGATCCATGATATGCAGATCCATGAGAGCAAGTCCCGGGCCCGACAGGGCCCGATGCCTCCTTGAAAAGTATTGGACTCGAAGATGTCGTTCGGAACATGTGTTCCGGAACCGTGGAGTGCTCAAAAAACGGGGGAGCCGCCGGTCCGGACCAAGGTTCGGCAAATGGTTGCCAGAATGAGGGCAAGATAAGTCCTTGTCTGCCTTTGTCAGCAGGCAAGGCTGCAGCCGCAGTCCCGCCCGGTCGGACAGATAGGGCGAACATGGCCGTCTTGTTCAGTTTTTGGGGGAGCTCTGTCCTCCGACTTCTGTCCCATGGACCTTCCTCTGATGCATGTGGGAGCGCATGGAATAAGCCGTCCAGCGTCCGCGAAAGAAGACCCAGAGCATGCACAGGGTCTGCAGAACCTGGGAAATGAGCATGGCTAGAAAGACGCCGCCGGCCGTTCCCCAGAGAATATGGCCGAGCAGATAGCCCAGGGGGATGCGCAGCCCCCAGAAGCTGCCGCCAAAGACCATGAGATTGTAGTGGGTCGCCCCTGCGCCGACCATGACGCCGCCAAGAACCGTGGAGGCTATGGAAAAGGGGGTGGAGAGCAGGTTGTAGAAGAGGTAGTCCACAATGTAGTGCCTGGTTGTGGGATCCAGGGAGAGCAGGGCGGCCAGTTCGGTCCTGAAGGGCCAGATAAGGATGGCGGCAATGCTCATGAGCACCACGGCTGTGCGCAGCAGGGAGAAGGACACTCTGCGTGCCTCGGCCTCCCTGCCGGCACCAAGGCAGTTGCCCACCAGGACCGAGGCCGACATGTTGAAGGCCATGGCCGGCATGAAGAGAAAGGCCTCTATGCGCAGGCCGGCCGTGAGACCAGCTAGGGCAGCCACGCTGTCTGTGGGCACGGACGCGACCAGAATGAAGAGGACAAGGTAGCCGGACTGCCAGACCAGGGAGGAAAAGCCGGCGGGTATGGCCACACGGACGAGATAGGGCAGGCCCACCTTGAGCCAGGCCAGGCTTGGCAGGTATCTGTGGCTCAGATAGCCGTCCTTTATGAGAATGGAGCAGTTGAGCAGGGCACCGAAGCAGGAAGCTGCAACACTGGCCCAGGCAATGCCGAGATAGCCCCACTGGGGCAGACCGAAGAGGCCAAAGCTCGTTCCGAAGCAGAACAGAGCGTGCAGGACGGTGACCATGGAGGCAACAATAAGGGGAGGAATGACTCTGCGCGTGGCCCTGAAGATGACCCCGGAGGAGGCATAGACATACTGGAAGGGCAGGCCAATCATAAAGATCTGCCAGATGTCCCGGGCCACGGGCTGGATTTCGGCAGGGATCTGCAAAAGCTGCAGGATGTCGGCGGCAAGAAGAGAGCCTGCGGCACCCATGAGAATGCCGAGCAGCAGGGAGAGAATCAGGGTGGTTGAGATGTAGAGATTGGCCCTGCGCACCCGCAAGGCGCCCAGAGACTGGCTGACTGCGGCTGTGGCGCCGGAGGATACGGCCAGACAGATCACCGAGAGAAAGAGCGAGCACTGATTGGCCATGCCCAAGGCTGCCTGGACATCGGCTCCCAGGCGTCCTGCTGTCCAGACAGGCGTAAGCGTCATGAAGAACATGACGTACATCATGAGGAGCTGTGGCCAGGTCAGGCGCCATATGGCTCTGGGGGAAGTGGAAAGATCCGGTGTCTGCATGGATTTGTCTGAACGCCTGCCCCTGGGGCAGGGAAGGGATCGCGTGAAGGCGTGTGATGACGCGTGAAGGGGCGGCGCTCAACCAGCGCAGAATGCACCCTTCAAGCCGGCACCCTGCGCTCTTCCTGGGGGGCCGGCAAGCAAAAAATCCTCTTTTTGCGATGAGGACAAAAAGAGGACTGCTTCCTGTGCCTGGCCACGAGCAGGGACAGGCACAGGGTAGAATGGTTTCGGAACGCCTAGAGGGTAGTCGCCGTGAGGTCGTCCAGGGTCTGGCGGCGGCGGATGAGGCGTGCCTCGCCCGATTCCGTGATGAGGACTTCCGCAGGCAGGGGCCTTGTATTGTAATTGGAGGCCATGGAGAAGCCGTAGGCGCCGGCATCCAGCACACCCACGAGATCGCCTTCATGGATTTCGGGCCAGAGGCGATCCTTGGCCATGATGTCGCCGCTCTCGCAGATGTTGCCAACCAGGGTCTGTTCCATGACCGGGCGCTCGCAGCTTGCGTCGCCATAGATTTCCACATCGTGGAAGGAACCGTACATGGCCGGGCGCACCAGCACGTTGAAGCCAAGATCCGTGCCCACGTAGCGGCGCGGTCCGTTGTTCTTCACGGCTTCCACGCTGCCCAGGAGCAGGCCGCATTCGGCCACCACATAGCGGCCTGGTTCCACCAGGAAGCGGCCCTCGTAACCGTGCCGAGCCTTCCAGGAGACGAAGAGTTCGTCCAGTCGTGCGCCGAGGTCGGCCAGATCCAGGCGGGCCTCGTTCTCGTACTTGTGGTAGGGGATACCGAAGCCGCCGCCAAAGTCAATGACCTCGATCTGGCTGCGCAGGGAGGCCGGGAAGCCGGCAATGAGGTGCAGCAGGACATCGGCGGCTGCCACGTAGCCGTCAGGCTGCATGAAGAGGGAGCCTATGTGCTGGTTCACGCCGGCCAGGGTGAGATGATGCTTTTCCAGAATGCGGAAGGCCTCGTCCTGATCCTCCGGGCAGACACCAAACTTGGTTTCCTTGCCGGCAGTAATGACCTTCTTGTGGTGACCGGCACCGATGCCGGGATTGAAGCGGATCATGACCCTGCCGCCGGGATTGAAGCTGCCGTACATGTCGAGCTGGGAGAGGGAGTCCACGCTCACGAGGACCTTGTGGGCAATGGCATTCTTCATTTCCGCAGGAGAAATGTTGTTGGAAATGTAAAAAATGTGCTCGCTGTCATAGCCGGCCAGCAGATCCATGTGCAGTTCGCCGGGGCTCATGGCATCCACAGTCAGTCCTTCCTCGCGCACAATCTGCAGGATGGTCTTGTTGGTATTGGCCTTGGCAGAATAGTTGACGACAAAGCCCTGGGTCTTGCACATGCCGGTGAGTTCCCGGCAGCGCTGGCGCAGGATGGTTTCATTGTAGACATAGAGCGGGGTGCCGAATTCTTCGGCTAGGGAAGCAGGTGTACGGGCGCCAAAGAAGGAGGTGCCGTCTGTATATGCAGAGCGGATGTTGGCCATGGAACAGATCCTTAGAGAGTAGAAAAAATCAGGAAAAACGCAAACTAAGCGTTGATGAGGCGGGCACGATAGCGCCCGCCAACATTCCTTGTCAATACATCTTTTCTGCTTTGCTCGTGACGGAATGGTGACACGTGCAGCCTCCAGGGGGCCCCGGATGTCTGGGCTAGGTCGCAGGGCCTGCTCGGGCCCAAAGGGGCGCCTGCCCCTGTCCGGCCGGGACAGGGCCCCGGGTGTCTGCAAAAAAATCATGTACTATCAAGCGCTAAGACTTTTTGAACGGACGCTGCTGCTCTTGTCGAAACAGGCTTTTTAGGATAGGTACATTTCTTTCATATCGATTTGATGCCAGGGTTGAAGCGCCCCGCACGCGGGGGCCGCCCCGATTTTCGCATGATGGAGGACAGGCATGGGCATAGAAAACGGTGATACTGTCAAGGTTCACTACACAGGCACGTTCCCTGACGGCAGGGAGTTTGATTCGTCCCGAAATCCGGGCCGCGAGCCGCTGGAATTTACGGTTGGACAGGGACGGATGATTCCCGGATTCGAGGAAGCCGTCCTCGGACATGAAGTGGGAGACCGCTTTGTGGTGACCCTGCCCTGTGAAAAAGCCTATGGACCCGTGGACCGCAATCTCTTTTTCACGGTTGCCAGAGAGCAGGTGCCGCCGTCGATTCCCCTGGAAGTCGGTACCAAGATAGAACTGTCCAATGAACATGGCACCATGTATGCCGTTATTTCGGAAGTGACGGATACGGAAATCACGCTGGATGCCAATCACGAGCTGGCCGGCAAGGACCTGTGTTTTGACATCGAGATCGTGCAGGTGAGCTAGCAGCGTGCAGGCAACTCCCTTTCTTACAACAAGGAGCAGCAGGGTTCCTTTGGAAGAGAACGAACATTGGTGCCCATCCCCCGGTGCCCGGAGATTTTCATGAGCAAGACAAGTGCCCGGCAAAATGCCATTCAGGCCATTACGACCTACAATCCCGAATCGGACGGCTTCAATTTCCGTGACGTCAAGCCCACGGAACTCTTTGGCTGCAATGTCTTCAATGACAAGGTCATGCGGGAACGCCTGCCCAAGTCGGTCTACCGCTCCCTGACCAAGACCATACGCTACGGCGAGGCTCTGGATCCTGCCATTGCCGACACCGTTGCGGCCGTGATGAAGGACTGGGCCATAGAACACGGAGCCACCCACTACACCCACATCTTCTATCCTCTCACCGGCCAGACTGCAGAAAAGCATGACAGCTTTCTCATGCCCGACGGCAATGGCGGCGTCATTGCCGAGTTCTCCGGTTCCATGCTTATCCGCGGTGAGGCGGACGGCTCTTCCTTCCCGTCCGGTGGCCTGCGTTCCACCTTTGAGGCCCGCGGCTACACGGCCTGGGACGTGACCAGTCCCGCCTACCTGCAGGAAAATCCCAACTGCATTGTCCTGTGCATTCCCACCATGTTCCTCTCCTGGACGGGTGTTGTCCTGGACAAGAAAACGCCCATGCTGCGTTCCGGCCAGGCTCTGAACCGCGAGGCCAAGCGGCTGCTCGAACTCTTCGACATCAAGAGCGACCTGCCCATTGTCTGCTTTGCGGGCCTTGAGCAGGAATACTTCCTCATAGACAACAACTACAATTTTGCCCGCCAGGATCTGCTCATTGCCGGGCGCACTCTCTTCGGAGCCAGGCCCGCCAAGGGGCAGGAATTCAGCGATCAGTACTTTGGCGTCATCCCCCAGCGTGTCCTGTCCTTCATGATGGAAGTGGAGCGCGAGCTCTACAAGCTGGGTGTGCCCGTGCGCACGCGCCACAACGAGGTTGCTCCGAGCCAGTACGAAATTGCGCCCATCTTCGAGCAGGCCAACGTGGCCGTGGATCACAACCACATGATCATGTCCACGCTCAGAAATGTGGCCAAGCACCACGGCCTCAAGTGCCTGCTCCACGAAAAGCCCTTCAGCTGCATCAACGGCTCCGGCAAGCATCTGAACTATTCCGTGGGCAGCGCCGAGCTGGGTTCGCTCTTTGATCCCGGCGACACGCCTCATGCCAACGCCAAGTTCCTGGTCTTCTGCTGCGCTCTCATCCGTGCCGTGCACAAGTACGGAGGCCTTTTGCGTGCCACCGTGGCCAGTGCCAGCAACGATCACCGTCTCGGCGCCAACGAGGCCCCGCCGGCCATCATGTCCATCTTCCTTGGCGACGAGCTCACCCAGGTCCTGGAAGCCTTCCGCTCCGGCCATCTGGAACAGGCCGAATCCGGCAAGAAGTCCGGCATCATGGACGTGGGCGTGGACACGCTGCCTCCGCTGCCCAGAGATCCCGGCGACCGCAACCGCACAAGCCCCATTGCCTTTGTGGGCAACCGCTTCGAGTTCAGGGCCCTGGGCTCGAGCCAGTCTGCCGCAGACTCTGTCACGGCCCTCAATGCCATGATGGCCGATTCCTTGGGCTATGCCGCCGACTGGCTGGAAAAGGAACTCGCTTCCGGCACGAGCTTCAACGAAGCCGTGCAAAGTTTCATCACCCATGTCATGGAAGAGCACAGCGCCGTGATCTTCAACGGCGACGGCTATTCCGAAATCTGGCACAAGGAAGCAGAGCGCAGGGGACTGCCCAATCTGCACAATACGCCCGAAGCCCTGCCCGTGCTGCAGTCTCCCGAAGTCGTCGAGCTCTATGAGCGCCTGGGCATCATGCGGGCTGCCGAAATCAGGGCCAGAACCGAGATCTATCTGGAACAGTACTGCAAGACCCTGCGCAGCGAATCCATTCTGACCGTGCGCATGGCCAGAACCAGCATCTTCCCGGCCGCTCTGGGCTATCAGAAGATGCTGGCCGAGACCTGCGTGGCCATCAGGGCCATGGGCAGGGAATTCAGGACCACGACCTTTGATGCCGTGACCGAGGGCCTGCGTGCCCTGCAGGACAGGGTCAACGAGCTCGAAATCCTGATGGCTTCCGTGGAAGAGGAGCAGACCCTGCAGAAGCGGGCCGACCGCTACTGCGAAGAGATCCTGCCGGCCATGGAGGCAGTCAGGAACGTGGCGGATGACCTCGAATGCCTGATTCCCGAGGATATGTGGAGCCTGCCCACCTATCAGGAAATGCTCTTCAACAAGTAATGCAGCAGACGGGGAAGGGATGCCCGGGAAGGCATGCCTTTCCCGTCTTGTCTGTCCGGCTCCCATGTCCTGTTTTGTGCGGCCAGTTCCTGCAGACAGGGCACTGCAGTCCTGCCGACTTGCAGGGAGCCGCCCTTTTTTGTCTTCCCGTCAAGGAGAATCCATACATGCCTCGTGTCGAGAACAAGCCCCTGTCAGCCGATCCTGGCCTGATGGGCAACATACAGTCCGAAGTTGCCGTGGAAAACCGGCCTCTGCTGGACTTTATCGTCAGCAAATCCAAAATCCTGGTTGGCATCGTCGTCCTCCTCGTTGTCGCCCTGCTTGGCACAGCCGTCTACCGCTATGTGGAGGGCAGCCAGCGCGAGACAACACTGGAAGAGCTGGCAAAGATCATGCAGCGTCCCGCCGATGCCAGGCAGATTGCTGACATCGAAGCTCTGGGCCGGGACTGCCCGTCGAGCATGCGCACCGCCGTCTCCGTGGCCCTTGTGCAGAGCGCCCTGACCCAGGGGCTGAAGGACAAGGCCGAAGAGGGCTATGCCCAGGTGGCCAGTGCAGACTTTGACTCACCCACAGGACTTGCTGCTGCCCTGAATCAGGCTGGCATGCTCATGGGCAATGGCAAGTACGCCGAAGGCGTGCGCATTCTGCAGAGCCTTCTGCCCCGTCTGGGGCAACAGAGCGGTGTGCAGGCACGGATGATGCTGGCCGAGGGCGCCTTCCGCGCAGGGCAGTACGAACTGGCCGCATCCACCTACGAGGAGCTGGCCGGCACAATCCCGGCACAGATTGAAAAGGACTACTGCTCCACACGAGCCGGGGAAATCCGGGCCATTGCCAGGGCCGAACAGGCTGAAAAGTAAGAAGCGTCTTCATGGGGGCCTCTGCCCCCATGGTGCTGCATGCAACAATTGTCTTATGGACGACAGCATGGGAAGAACAAGACAGGGATCTTGTGAGTGCGCAAGCCACACCCATGCACCTGAGTCCTTGGGGGTTTATAGATGAGTAATCCTTTGCTTGAGGGGAAAGCGGACGAGTGCCACCTGCTGCTTGGCAATGAAGCCATAGTACGCGGTGCTCTGGAAGCAGGCGTACATATTGTGACCTGTTATCCCGGAACGCCTTCCTCCGAGGTGCCGGACACCTTCCGGCGCATCGGCGGAACAGGCCGGCAGTACCTGATGCAGTATTCGGTCAACGAAAAGGTGGCCATGGAAGTGGCCTGCGGAGCTTCCCTGGCCGGAGCCAAGGCTCTTGTGACCATGAAGCACGTGGGCCTCAACGTGGCAGCGGACCCGCTGTTTACGGCGACCTATACCGGCCTGCCCGGTGGCCTCGTGATTCTGTCTGCCGATGATCCGGGTTTTCATTCCTCCCAGAACGAGCAGGACAACCGCAATTATGCACGTGCCGCATCCCTGCCCTGTTTCGAGCCCTGTTCTGCCCAGGAAGCCAAGGACATGACGAAGGAAGCCTTCAGGGTAGCCAGGCTTTTGCAGCAGCCCGTGCTTCTGCGCACCACGACCCGCGTCAACCATATGCGCGGTGCCGTGCGCTTTGGTGCGCTCCCCGAGGAAAAGGAGCCCCTGGTTGCCTTCGAGCGCAATCCCCTGCGCTTTGTGCCCGTGCCGGCCGTGGCCAAGCTGCGCCACATGGCCCTGGAACAGAACATGGCAAAGGCCAGGGAACTGGCCGAGGAAAGCGTCTTCACAAGGGAGCATGTCCCGGCTTCTGCACCCAGGGCCGGCATCATTGTCTCCGGCGTGTCCCGCAACTACGTGTGTGACGCCTTGCAGACCGGACAGTGGGAGGAGAAGGTTCGCGTGCTCGAACTGGGCATGACCTGGCCCTTGCCCGAACAGCGCATCCTTTCCTTCCTCAACTCCTGTGACAAGGTGCTCATTGTGGAGGAAAACGATCCCCTGCTTGAGAAGGACGTGCGGGCTATGGCCCAGAAGGCCGGCTGTGCCACAGCCATCGCCGGCAAGGGCGGTGTGCTGACCATACAGGGCGAATACTCCACGCCGTTGCTCATGCAGGCCATTGCCGACTTCTTGGGCGAGCCCCATGAAAAGCCTCAGGTGCAGGCTCCGGCCCAGCTGCCCAAGCGTCCCCCGAACTTGTGCGCTGGCTGTTCCCACAGGGCCGTCTACTATGCCGCACGCCAGATTTTCGGCGACGAGGCCGTCTATTCCAGCGACATCGGCTGCTATACCCTGGGCATGCTGCCGCCGCTGCGCTGTGCAGACTTTCTCTTCTGCATGGGCTCTTCCATTTCTGCCGGTTCCGGCTTTGCCATGCTGGCCAAGCGCCAGGTGGTGGGCTTCATCGGCGACTCCACCTTCTTCCATTCCGGCATGACGGGGCTGGCCAATGCCCTGTTCAACCGCATGGACATCATTGTGGTCATCCTGGACAACGGCACAACGGCCATGACCGGCCATCAGCCCAATCCCGGCATGCTGCAGGACCAGTTGGGCGAGCTGTGCCAGCACTTGGACATCGAGTCCATTGTGCGCGGCATCGGCGTGACCCAGGTCAAAAAGGTGCATGCCTTCAATCTCAAGTCCGTGGAAAAGGCCCTGCAGGAATTCAAGGACATGCAGGGTGTGCGCGTGCTCATTGCAGAGGAACCCTGTGCCCTCTATGCCAGGCGTTCCCTGCACAGGGGCGGCAGTCGTGTGGCCGTGGTCGTGGACCAGGGCGAGGCGACCAAGCGCTGCATCGACGGCTTTGCCTGCCCGGCCTTCTGCCGCAAGGATGGTGCCTATGCCGTGGATCCCACGCTGTGCACAGGCTGCGGCCTGTGCCTGCAGGTGGCACCGACGGGCTTCAAACTGGTGAAGCGTGCCTAGGAGGGAAGAAATGGACGCACAGAAGAAACTTCGCATCTATTTTACCGGTGTCGGTGGTCAGGGCTCTCTGACAGCCACAGCCCTTCTGGCCAGAACAGCACTTTTTGCCGGAGTGGACGTCGTGGCCGGTGAAGTGCACGGCATGGCCCAGCGCGGCGGTGTGGTGGAATCCGTGCTGCTGCTTGGCGGCTGGCGCTCTCCCAAGCTCGAATACGGCGAGGCCGACGTGATTCTGGGCTTCGAGCCCCTGGAAACCCTGCGCGGACTGCCCTATTTGCGCAAGGGCGGTGTGGTTTTCTCAAGCTCCGATGCCATGCCTCCCGTGGGCGTGGCCTTGGGCCTGGAACGCTATCCCGACATGGAGGAGATCAAGGCAAAGATTGCCGAAGTGGCCAGCGAGAGCCATTTTCTGCCCTGCCGCGAGCTCGGTGCCAAGGCCGGTGCCGTGCAGGCCGGCAACACGGTGCTGCTTGCCGCAGTCTGTGCCTCCGGCATCCTGCCCTTTGGCGTGGATGTCTTTGAAGAGGCCCTGAAACGCTTCCTTCCGGCTAAGCTCCAGCCTGCCAACCTGCAGGCCCTGGAATACGGCCGCAGCTATTTTGCCTGAGCATCCAGAAAACACTGTTTTGCACAGGAGCGTTGTCCTGACAGGACCTGCGCACCATTCTGACAGCAAACAGGATTTCTGAACAAAAGACCCGTTCCGGGTGTGGAAGAATCCTTCCCTGGAACGGGTCTTTTTCGTCTGGCCGGTCCAGCAGAAGGCACCCCGTGCTCTTGGTCTGGCATGCCCCTGCGACGGAAACACCTTCAGGTGCGGGCAAGAAAGTCTGAGGCATGGACAGCTCAGGGACCTTTGTTCGCAAACGAGAAGAGGACAGGGGGCCATTGCCTGGCCTGTGCCTGTCCTCTTTGCTGACCGGATTTTGGGGGAGAAGCTTAGCGGGTCTTGTAGCCCTCGAAAGTCTTGAGCTTGCCTGTGAGTTCGGGAGCCTTGTTCACAAGCTGGGCAGGGGTGGTGCCTTCATTGAGCATCTTGAGCCAGCCTTCGGCCTTGGAGCTCAAAAGTTCGGGGCTCTTCTTGCCCAGAGCCTGCACTTCAGGCCTTGCCCAGAGCTTGCCGCCGTTTTCATTGCGGCCCTGCAGCACGTAGCGGACATCGCCGCTCTTCATGGTGTCGGCAAGGGTCAGCTTCTTCTGATTCTGGTAGACGGCAATGGCGGCCAGGATGCCGGCATCGTCCTTGCGGGCACGGTTCAGACCAAGACCAGTGACAGTGTCCTTGTACACGGTGCAGAAGTTGAAGTCGCCCTGGGAGTCGAAGGCCACGAGCACGGGGCCCTGATTGCGGTAGAGAGGACGCACAACCTTGTCGATGCTTTCAGCCTTGCCGGGACCCTGGGTCTGGGCATGGAAGTCGTAGTCGTATTCGTTGGTATAGACGCCGTTGACCTTCTTGTTGGTCATGGCTACAACGCCGTCCACGCCGGGAATATTGAAGGCCTTCACGGCAGCATTGATGACATCCACATAGGAAGCGGAGCAGATCCAGGCATCGATGCCATTGGCTTCAAGGGCGGCGAAGAGTTCAAGCAGTTCGGGAGAAACGGTGATGCCTTGGTTGTAGGAGATGGAGACGGATCCGGCCACGGAACCGGGATAGGAGGAGGGGCTTGTCCACGTGCACTTCTTCCAGAAGTCGGCCTTCTGGCTCTTCTTGGCATAGTCCGTAAAAGCGGTGTAGGCCAGAGTGTAGACTTCCTTGGGGCTCATGCCGGTGAACCAGTAGGTGATCCATGGGTAGGAGACGGACACGTCCATGGTGTCGCCAATGGCGCTGTAGAGCCAGCGGGCCTTGGTGGCAAATTCCTTCCAGTCGTCGGTGGCAAGCCATTCCTTCTGTTTGGCCTGCTTGCTGGCATCAGCGGCCACATAGCCCTTGTCATACAGGCGCTTGTAGGCAGCGGCCGCGTCCTTTGCCACCTTGGCCACGGTAAGGTTGCCGTAGTCCTTGCCAAGATCCATGTTCACATCCGGAATGCCGGTGGTCAGCACCTCGTACATCTTGTCGGGCTTGACGGCAAAACGCAGATGTTCCAGCTGATAGATGGCCAGCTGCTCTTCCACATCGAGAACTGATACTGTATTGTCAAAATCGAAGACCGCATAGGGACGGATGGACGGGTCGTAGTCCTTTGCCGTGTGGCCGAAGCGGGTCATGGTGTCGTTGAGGGTGGCCTTCACGATGGGATCCCAATTTTTGCTGGTGAGCAGGATCACCTTGTCTTGGGCCTGGGCCAGTCCTGCAAAGACGAAGGCAACCAGCAGGATGCCTGCACAGAACATGGATTTGAAAAGACGCATACAACCTCCGCGCCGGAATACAGTGTCTGTCCCGGAAACGCTGCAGGCGGTCTTGTACACCAGTGCAAAAAGACAGTGTTTCCATGGATTGATCCGGCTTTTTTTGTGCCAACAGCAAGGACTCGCGTCTGGGCGTCCTTTGTCGTATATTATGTGTGCAAAAGGTCAGATCCGCGGGCGGCAGCAAGTCTTTGGTGTGTAGCTTCCCAATTGCACAGCCAGGTACTGCTCGCGCCGGGCCCGCGGATTTGACCGCCTGCACCATGCTACGGCTCCGTGGCATTTTGGTGAAATATAGGCGAAGGTTTGACTAAATTTTTGTGCCGCATCCGAGATCTGGCACGCAAAAAGGGCATGCAGATGGTTTGTCTGCATGCCCTTTTTGCGTGGCACCCGTCTTGTGACGGAGGCCTGACGGTCGGACAGAAGCTGTTCGCCTACTTGTTGGTCTTGAGGAAGCTCTTGGCCCTGGCAGCCTCGGGGCTCTGGGGATACTTCTTGATAAGCTCGTTCATGCGGGCCCTGGCAGCCTTGTTCTGCTTGAGTTTGCTGAAGCAGATGCCCTGCTTCAGATAGGCTCCGGGCGCCTTGCTGGACTTGGGATATTTGGTGATAACCGTGTCGTAGGCCAGGGCCGCATCAGAGAACTGGTTCTTCTGGAAGTAGCATTCGGCAAGATAGTACTGGGCATTGGGGGCCTTGGGATCGGAGCCGAAGTTCTGCAGAAAGTCGCTGAAGGATCGCTGGGCATCATTGTACTGGCGGGCCTTGAAGGCATTGACGCCGGCCTCGTACAGGGCCACGGTCATGTCCTTCTGGGCTGTGGGCTGCTTGGGCTTGGGCGTGGCCTGTCCCCAAGTGCTGGCACTGGGGGCTGCCGTGGCTGCAGCAGCTCCGGCTGCGGCTGTGGCCGCAATGCCACCATAGGTCGGGGCAGCCTGGGCGGACTGGGCCGTGGCCTGGCTCAGGGATGCCTCGGGTACCTGGGCTCCGGCTGCAGCCTCCATGCCGCCTGCAGGAGCGGCAATGGGATCGCCCAGATCGAACTTGAGGGCCATGGAGGTCTCTATCTGACGCAGGGCCTGATCATGGCGGTTCAGCTTGTCCACAAGCACTGCGGATCCACCGATTCGGCGCAGATCGGCCAGCTGACCGCGCAAGTCATTGACTTCGTCACGCAGGGCCTGCACCTGATTCCAGGCATCGGCCTGCACGGGCTGCATCTGCCGTATCTGTGCGTCATGCTGCATGAGCTGGGCTTCCATCTCGTCATTTCTGTTGGCGCATCCAGAAAGCCCTGCAAGGAGAAGAGCAAGGAGGAGGAGAGAGAAAAGCGTTTTTTTCAAGGAAAACTCCGCAAAAAGGGGAAGTATGTGCGTTTTCAGGATCTGACTATTCTGGCTCCGGCCTGAGGGCGTCCGGCAAAGAGGTATACAAGACCGCCGATGACAGGCACGAAGACACAGAGCATGAGCCAGAGAACCTTCTTTTGCAGATTGTCGTCAAAGTCATGTCTCCATATGTGCCACACGCCCCAGAGATTGGGGAGGATGGGCACAAGAGCGAGGAGGACATGCCACCAGGCAAAGGTCATAAGCTCTCCTTTTGAGAGGAGGGAAGGTCACGCCTGTCGTGACCAAGGAGTATGGCAAGGCCTGCTAGCCCGGCACCGACGCAGATGGCGATGTCCGCCACATTGAAGGCCGGCCAGTGGGCATTCTGCCAGTAGAAATCCAGAAAGTCTGTCACCGCCCGCTCGCGAAGGCGGTCTATGAGATTGCCAAGGGCACCGCCCATGACCAGACTGAAGCCTGTCCACAGGAGCGGAGCCCGGCCGCTCCTGCGAATGAGCACCACAATGATCCAGCAGGCAATGATGGTGGCTCCCAGAAAGAGCCACATCTGCCAGTCTATGTCGGAGCGGTTCAGAAAGCCGAAGGCAGCACCTCTGTTGCGTATGTTCACAAGGTTGAAGAACCCAGGAAGGACGGGTACGGAACCATCCAGGGGAATGGTCCTGTTGACCAGCCACTTGCTCAACTGATCGAGCACAATGACCAAGGGCACCGTCGCCAGAAGTATGCGCCAGCGGGTACGCATGCCTATTCTCCGCAGGAGCCTTCAAGCTCGTGCATGACCTGCGCGCAACGGGGGCACAGGTCGCTGTGCTCGGGATTGGTGCCGATCTCGGTGGAGTACATCCAGCAGCGCGGGCACTTTTCCCCGTGGGCACGGTCCACGACAATGGCAAGCCCCGGCACCTGCTCATCCCGCAGGGCCTTTTCGGGCACCTTGTCAAGATCCTCCACGGTGAGCTGGGAGACGAGGCAGTATTCGCGCATGTCGGCACCAACTCGTTCAAGGCAGGATCTGAGGTCTGCAGACACATAGAGCGTGATGCTTGTGTCAAGGGAATGGCCGACCTTGCCGTCGCGGCGCAGGGGCTCAATGGCTCTGGTCACGGCACCGCGCAGATCCTGCAGCACCTTCCAGTCATTGCGGACGTCTTCGGGCAGGATCCAGTCTGCGCAGTCCACGGATTGCAGGGCAAAGACCGTCTCTTCCTTGCCTTTGAAGGCGGTGGGGAAGTAGCTGTAGATCTCTTCGGCCGTAAAGGAGAGCACAGGAGCAAGCTCGCGCAGGAGCAGTTCCAGAATATGGAAGAGGGCCGTGACGGCAGACCTGTACTCGCGGGACGTTTTGGCAGAGCAGTAGATGCGATCTTTCAGTACGTCAATGCACAGCACGGAGAGATCCGTGACGCAGTATTCGTGCAGGATATGGTAGACCTTGTGGAAGTCGTAGGCCAGGTAGGCTGCCTGCACGTTCTGGTAGATTTGTGCGGCTGTGCTGACACTTGCGCGATCCAGAGGCAGAAGTTCCTCCAGAGGCAGGAGATCTTCGGGCGTCAGCTTGTCCACGCAGCCCAGAATGTAGCGGCAGGTATTGCGGATGCGACGGTAGGCGTCCACGAGCCTGGCAATGATGTCGTCGGAGAGACGCACGTCATCGCGGTATTCCACACTGGAGGCCCACAGGCGCACGAGATCCGCACCGTACTTGGCGATGATTTCCTGCGGGGCAATGACATTGCCCACGGATTTGGACATCTTGAAGCCCTTGCCGTCCACCACGTAGCCGTGGGTCAGGACGGAGCGGTAGGGGGCAACACCCTGGGAGCCCAGACTCACCAGCAGCGAGCTGTGGAACCAGCCGCGGTGCTGATCCGAGCCTTCCAGATAGAGGTCGGCAGGGAAGGAGAGCTCGGGGCGCTGCTTGAGCACAGCAGACCAGGTCGTGCCGCTGTCGAACCAGACGTCCAGAATGTCGGTTTCCTTCTTCCAGTGGCTCCCGCCGCAGTGGGGGCAGGTAAGGCCTTCGGGCACGATGTCCTTGAGATCTGCTTCGAACCAGTAGTCGCAGCCCGTGGGATGCTTGGCAAAGCGGGCGCTGATGTCCTTCATCCATGAAGCATCGTTCCAGGCTTCGCCGCAGTCTTCGCAGAGCAGGGCCAGGATGGGCACGCCCCACTGGCGCTGACGGGAAATGCACCAGTCCGGACGGGTGGCAATCATGTTGTAGATGCGCTCCCTCCCCCAGGAGGGAATCCAGGTCACATCCTCGTTGATGGCCTTGAGGGCGCGCTCGCGCAGGTTGTTGGCCTGCATGCTGATGAACCACTGTGTCGTGGCCCTGAAGATGAGAGGATTCTTGCAGCGCCAGCAGTGCGGATAGGAGTGCTCGATGGTGCCGGAGCCCATGAGCGCGCCCTTTTCCTTAAGCATTTCAATGACAGGCTTGTTGGCCTCAAAGACATTGAGACCGGCAAAATGGCCCACGCTGGACAAAAAGCAGGCCGAGTCGTCCAGGGGAGAGTAAATGTCCAGACCGTACTTGAGGCCCACCTCGTAGTCTTCGGGACCGTGGCCAGGGGCTGTGTGCACGCAACCTGTACCTGCATCCAGGGTGACGTGGCCGCCCAGAACAACCAGGGAGTCCCTGTCGTAGATGGGGTGACGGGCCTTGAGGCCTTCCATGGAGCGGCCCTCGGCTTCGCCAAGGATGTTCCACTCCTGCCAGCCGAATTCGGCGGCGCACTTGGAGGCCAGTTCGCGGGCCACAATATACTGGCAGCCGTCAGCCTCGATGAGGCAGTAGACAAAGTCGGGGTTCAGGCACACGCCCATGTTGTCCGGAATGGTCCAGGGGGTCGTTGTCCAGATGATGACATAGGCCCTGGATGGATCGGCCATGGGGAAGGCCTTTGTCAGACCCGCGTCATTGAGGGCAAAACGTACATAGATGGAGTGGGAAGAGACGTTCTTGTATTCGACCTCGGCCTCGGCCAGGGCCGTGTGGCAGTGGCCGCACCAGTAGATGGGCTTCTTGGCACGGATGACACTGCCCTTTTCCACGAAGTTGGCCAGCTCCATGCTGGTGGCAGACTCGAATTCGGGGCGCATGCTCAGGTAGGGATTGTCCCAGTCGCCGAACACGCCCAGTCTGCGGAATTCCTTGCGCTGGATATCGATCCACTTGGAGGCATAGTCGCGGCAGATCTTGCGGACCACGTGCGCAGGCAGAGTCTTTTTCTTTTCCTTGAGCTCTTCTTCGACCTTGTGTTCAATGGGCAGGCCGTGGCAGTCCCAGCCGGGCACATAGACAGCCCTGTAGCCCTGCATGTTGCGTGACTTGACGATGATGTCCTTGAGAATCTTGTTGAGGGCATGCCCCATATGGATGTGGCCGTTGGCATAGGGCGGACCATCGTGGAGGACATATTCGCCCTTGGGGGCAGGAGTCTCCAGCATGGCGGCATCGGCATGAATCTTGTCCCAGAAGGCCAGCATTTTCGGCTCCATCTGGACAAGATTGGCCCTCATGGGAAATTTGGTGGAGGGCAGATTCAGTGTTTTTTTGTAATCGCTCATTGTGGTCGACACTCTCGGACGCAGAACTTGCTGTGCTCGGAGGGGAATGCCCCGGGGCAAGCACGTGCGGAAGGATGAAGGTCTGGGTAGGACGATCCGGGCAGGAACAACGGCAGGAACAGCGGCAATGGGCCGGTTGGACAGATCCGCGTGCAGGGATCGTGGCAGACGGCCTGCATATCGGGTCGGGCAGGACCGTCAGGAAGAGTTAGATGTACGGGGCAAACATGGAAAAGTCAAACAGCGCAAGGGGATACTGTCAAGGTGTGCAGGAGGCTGCTGCCTGCTGGTCGTCAAGCTGTCCGGTCTTTTCCAGGGCAGTGGCAAACTCGTGCAGGGCGGCCAGACTTTCCCTGGCTTCCACGGGATCCAGCTTGCGCATGGCAAAGCCTGCATGAACAATGAGATAGTCCCCGATGGCGGGCGGTTCAGGCAGAAGCATGGCTGAGGCTGTCAGCAGGGTGGGACCGTTGCCAACACGGACTTTCATCATGGTATTATCAAGTATTTCGACAACTTGAGCTGGAATGGCCAGACACATTGCTGTTCTCCAGAAAGACAGAACAGAGCGGAGGGCAGCCCTCCGCTCTGTTCAGAAAAAAGGATCACTTACGCGTCTGCTGAGCGCGTGTGCGGACTACTGCTTGGCAGAGTCCTTGCATTTGCAGCAGCAGGGGAGTTTTTCCTTGACGCGATCGACAAGCTGCAGGATGTCCTTGTCCTTGGTAGGATAGATGACGGTATTCCAGAACAGGGCAAATATCGGCAGGATCAGAATGATGGAGATATACGCCCAGTTTTTGGAATAGATGAAGTACTGATAGAAGGTATCAAATTCCATGGTATTCTCCGGCAGCGATTAGTCATGTTCCTTGAAATCGGGGTGCTCGTACAGAATGGGCATATGGTAGCAGATGAATCTGTAGGCAGTCACGATCATGGTCACCACGAAGACAGAAACCATGATTTCCGGCAGGTTCGGGAAGTAACGGTCGCTGGCAGGCAGATCGTAGTTGTAGGCGATCATGCTGATGGTGAAGCGGTTGAGCACGATGCCGGCAACGGCCATGACGGAAGCGGCGCGGCACAGAGGCACGTTGAGGTCACGCGAACCCTTGGCATAGAGGAAAGCAGGAGTCAGCACGAATCCGAACATCTCCAGCAGCCACCACATGCCGTAGCTGGAGAACAGGTACACGACGTTGCCGTGCACGAGCATATCCACGGTGCGCATGATGAAGTAGGAGAAGAGGATCATGGCAGCGGCCTTGGAGAAGCTCAGGGTCACGCCGGCGGACTGGCTCAGGTGCTTCTTGTCCATGTATTCGTGCATGCCGGCATGGGAGAGCATGCCTTCAAAGACGACCATGGAAGCACCGGCGGCCATGGAGGACACGAAGAAGAACATGGGCAGGAAGGGCGAGTACCACAGCGGATGCAGCTTGCCGGGGCAGATCAGGAAGAGCGAACCCAGGGAAGACTGATGCAGGGTGGAAAGGCAGACGCCCATGATGGTCAGCAGGATGCCGATCTTCTCGATCCAGTGACGGTAGGTCAGCAGGAAGGGGAACTTCTTGCCCAGCCATTCGCAGGGAGCAACGGAGAACTCGAGGAAGAGCACCGTCAGGTAGGTTGCCACGCACAGGCCCACTTCGAAGAGCACGGAAGTGGTGCCCGGGAAGAAGAACATGTAGGGCAGACGGAGCGGATGGCCCAGGTCATAGAGCAGGGCGATAACCACGAAGAGGTAGCCCAGGAAGGCCGTGAGCACTGCCGGGCGGGCAGCGGAGCTGAACTGCTTCATGCCCATGACATAGCAGGCAACTGTAGTGAAATAGCCGCCTGCGGCCAGGCACACGCCGCACAGAAGGTCAAAGCCGATCCACATGCCCCAGGGCTGATAGTCGTCCAGGTTGGAGACAGCGCCAATGCCCTGAGTGAAGCGGACGATGGTCACCACAAGGCCGATGGCCAGGAGAATATAGGTGATGATGTTGCCAGGGGTCAGCGAGAGCATCGGCCCCATGTTGAACATCTTGTCCTTAGTCGGGATGACGATTTTGTGTTCCATTTACTTGTCCTCCCCACCCTTTTCAGCCTTTGCATCCTGTTCGTCCAGGGCGGCTGTCATGGCAGCGCGGGCCTTGTCGGCGGCTTCCTTGCCCTGTTCCTTCTCGATGCACTGAACAACGGTTTCAAGGGTCTTCTGGCGCTCTTCAGCCACAGCCTTTTCCTGGTTGGCCTTGGCAATGGCTTCACGACGCTTGGTCATGCCGTAGGCACCACCGAAGATAACCGGCCAGAAGGAGATGATCATGGGCACCGTGCCCAGAGCACCGTAGGTCAGTTCGCCCATGGGCTGCGTGCCCAGGTGGGTATCCAGGCCAATCTTCTTCATGGCAGGAGCCGCTTCGGCAGCGTTGCCGGTCGCGATCTGCGGCATGCCCTTGGGCTTGGGCATGAGCACCATCCAGGCGGTACCGCCTGCGTCGTGTTCGCCGTAGATGTAGTCAAGGTACTTGTCGGGATTTTCGGCAATGCGCTTGCGGGCGATATTGATGAGATCCTTGCGGCGGCCGAAGGTCAGGGCATCCATGGTGCAGCTTTCCACACAGCCGGGCAGCTGGCCCTTTTCCAGTCTGTTGTGGCAGAAGGTGCATTTCTGGATGATGGGGTCGAAGGCTTCTTCGTACTCGAAGGTCGGGATGTAGAAGGGGCAGGCGACCATGCAGTAACGGCAACCCACGCACTGCGTGTCGTCGTAGGTCACGGAACCATCGGGGTTCTTCTTGTAGCACTTGGTGAAGCAGGCGCTGGCGCAAGCCGGATCATTGCAGTGGAAGCACTGTATCTTGCGGAAGACAAATTCGTTGTGACCAAGATCGTAGCGGTTGACAACCGTCCATTCGGTCGTGGTAGTGCGGCGTCTCTTGTGGGTGACGGTCACATCGGTGAAGGGGACGTCGGGTTTTTTCAGGTTGTTAACCTTGTTGCACCCGGCTTCGCACTGACGGCAGCCGATGCAGCGGGTCATATCGTGCAGGACGCCGTACCCGTTGTCATAATAGGGAAAAGTGTGCACGCCGGCTTCGGCCACCTTGGCGGTACCGAGGGCAGAAACCACACCAGCCGTTCCCATAAAGGTCAGAAACTTTCTGCGATTCATAGAGCCCTCCTACTCAGCCGCAGGCTTTGCCTTGTGGCAGGTGGTGCAGTCCGTGTTGGCCGGACGCTGCACACCCATGCCGGTATGGCAGCCCATACATTGCAGGTGATAGGCAGCCTTGAGATTCGGACGACCCGGATTGGCGGGATCGATCTTGGTCTGATGGCAGCTGCCGCACTTGGGCGGTGTCATCGAAAGCGGGCTCTGGTGGTGGCAGGTGGCGCAGATGACTTCGGGCTGATAGTGGAAGGCTTCAGCAAGCTTGTCGTTCTTGATACGCTCGACCAGGCTGGCCACGTGACGGCGGTGCGAGAAGAGGCAGGGCTGGTATTCGTCGGCCAGGGTGTCAATGATTACCTTGGTGGGCTCGAAGTATCCGGGCACCTTCTCGGGGGCAACCTTTGTCGTGACGGACTTGGTGGCAATTTCCAGGTTCTCTTCGGCAGTCAGGGAACCGGCAGAGCCCTTGGCGAGCTGTTCGGGGGTGACATTGGCGTTGTGGCACACGGCGCACCACTTGTCGTCACGAGCGGGGACAACAATGTTGTGGCAGCCGGCGCATTCCTGCTTGGCCTTGTAGCGCTCTTCGTGACAGCTCACGCAGCTCTTGGGGGTATTGCCATCGGCTCTCGGGGCAATGTTGGTTGCGTGCATGGCACGTTCCAGCGTGATGCCATTGCCTTCAGGCGAGCCAGTCAGGGTGTGGCAGTCTGCACAGGACTGCGGATCACCGGTGTGATGACAGGTGACACAGTCACTGACTGCCTTTTCGTGAATAAGATGGTTGAAGACAGCAGGTTTCATGCTGCCCTTGGTTGCAGTACCATCTCCGGTGACTGGAAACATGACCATAGCCGAGGGTGCACCACTGTCTGTTTCCTCAAGTTCTGCGGCAGCCACGGGCCCCGCACACAAGGCGAACAGACAGAAAGTACACGCTGCAGCCTTCAACGTCTGCGTAAGCAGTGCCTTACCGTTCCTCATGTGAACATCCTTATGTATGCTAAACTTCCCAAAGACGGATCAAGAGCACATACTTGATCCACCACCCTCGCAAAGGGCGGTTGCATACTCCTCTTTTCACACTAGGCAAAAATTGGCTAGAGGTCAAGGAGGGTATTTGTGATTGACAGACTACTCTTTCAGGGGCATGTTGCATTTCTGCAAACTCTTTTGAATTCACTCTACTAAACAGGAAAACAGGCAAGCAGTTCGCGAATATTGATAAAGTAAAACAAGGGAAAAATTATAATATTTTAAATAATGTTGTTAATAATACAATGTACTTGTATAAAAATATGGCAAATATTTTATAATTTTGTATTATTAAAAAAATATTTATAAGTAATAATTTTATTATATGTTAATCTATCATATACAAATATTTTGTAAAATATAGTATAAAAATCTGAATGACAGTGAATAAAAAAATTTAATATAAAATCAATGTTCTATTTTTTCAAAAGAGTGCGTCAGAGCCTATCTTGAAGCTGTGAAAAAAAATACAAATAATTTTTCTTGACCTTGGAGCCGAGGTACAGCATTTTGCTTTCGAAAAAATGAGGGGGCTCAAACATGTTTACTCTGACTCTTGGCATTATTGCGACCTGTTCACTAGCTGCTCTGGTGGCTGGTTTTATTGACAGCATAGCAGGTGGTGGCGGACTTATCACAGTTCCAGCTCTGCTTTTAAGTGGAGTTCCGCCACATTTTGCCCTGGGGAGCAACAAAGTGCAGTCCAGCATAGGAACCGGAGTTGCAGTCTGCATGTTTGCCCATGGACACCTTGTTCTCTGGCGACTGGCCCTTGCCGGCTTGCCCTTTTCCCTGGCAGGTTCCTGGATTGGGTCCCTCCTGGCCCTCCATCTTGACGAGGCTATGCTTGGCAAGGTGCTGGTGCTTCTTCTGCCCATGGCCATGTGTCTGACCCTGCTGCCCAAGAAGGAGCGCCAGGAAAAGGCGCTTCCCGTGCAGGGCCGGACCTTCTGGATACTCATGCCGGCTGTCTGTCTGAGCATTGGCTGCTATGACGGCTTCTTCGGTCCGGGCACCGGGAGCTTTCTCATCCTGGCCCTGCACTGGATTCTGCGCTGCGGGCTTGTGCAGGCCTCGGCCTCTGCCAAGGTCCTCAATCTGACGTCCAATGTGGGCGCCATGTTTGTCTTTCTGTGGAATGGGCAGGTGCTCTGGCCCCTGGCCCTGCCCATGGTGGCTGCCTCGGTTCTCGGCAACTGGCTTGGCAGCAGGACGGCCATGCGCGTGGGGCCCAGGGCCGTGCGTCTGTTCCTGACCATTTCCCTGGGTCTGCTCATGCTGACCCTTGTCTGGCGCTACTTCATCGCTCCCCACCTGTAAGACGCCTGCTCCCTTGTGTCAGCCGTTCAGGGACGCACGTCCCTGGGCATTTCCTGCAGGAATTCGTATTCGTGGCGCTCGAAATTGTAGTTGTGCAGCTCGCCTTCCTCCAGGTCGAAGAGCCAGGCATGCACGGTGAGACGGTGTTCCTGCATGGCCCGTTCCACCCAGGGATAGTGCAGGAGATTGTGCACGGAAAAGACGGGTGCCAGGTACTCGCACTCCCTCTGCAGGACGCTCTTGTCCGCATTGGGCTTGCGCCGTCTGGCTTCCTCCAGCACAGGGCGTCCCACTTCGAGCCAGTCGGCAAGGGGGCCGTCACCGTGCCCTGAAACAAGGCCACTGATTCCTCCGCAGCGGGTATGGCCCATGATGATGAGATCCTGCACCTTCAGTTCGTCCACGGCATAGGCCGTGGCGGCCCGGAAACAGGCTCCGGCACTGGAGCCGTAGGGCGGTACGAAGGCTGCTATGGCGCGGGAGACAAAGATGTCCCCTGGCGCACAGGTAAAGACCAGGGCCGGATCCGTGCGGGAATCGCAGCAGGAAAGCACCATGGCCCCGGGGCTCTGCTTTTTGACGAGCTCCTGGAAGCGTGTCCTCTGCGCAAGGCAAAAAGTCTGCTGAAAGCTGGAAAAGGAGGCGGCAAGACGGGCAAAGGGCCGCAGGCAGCCTGCATGATCGTGTTCCTTCATTGTGTGATGGCGGTGCAGTCCTCCTCTGCATGGCAGGGAAGCGTTCGCACCTTCCTCCTTGGTGTCATTGAGTCCTGTCAGCATGCTGCCAGGTCTTTGCTTGGGGCTTGAACGTGTGCGGTCGGACGTCGAGCCTGCCCTTGAGGGAGAGGCTGTCCCTGTTCAGGCCCTGCAGAACGCGTCCCAGCAGCGCAGGGCGCCGTCTTTGTCTTCGCTGCGCAGCCAGACTGTTTCCCTGCGGCCTCGAAACCAGGTGATCTGCCTCTTGGCATAGGCCCTGGTATTCTTCATCCACAGCTCCCTTGTCTGCGCAAGGTCGGCCTGCCCCTGTACATGGGCACAGATTTCCCGGCAGCCTATGCCGCTCCAGCCCGGAGCAGATGGATTGGGACAGCGTTCCCAGGCCCGTTTCCCCTCGTCCAGGGCACCAAGCGCCAGCATCTGGTCTATGCGCCGCAGGAGCCGTGGTTCAAGGTCCTTCAGCGGCGTGTCAATGACAAGGAGCGGTCCTGCGCATAAGGGGGCCTGGGCTGCATGCTCCTGCCACCAGGAGAGCGGGTGCTCGGTGCCCAGGGCCACTTCCAGACCGCGGACAATGCGCTGCCTGTCGTTGGGATGCAGACGCCCGGCAAGAACAGGGTCACGGCGTGAAAGCTCCTCGTGCAGGGCCGCCGATCCCTCTCTGGCAACCCGGAAAAGCAGCTCCTCGTGCAAGGCGGACGGAATGGCGGGAATGTCCGCAATGCCGTGCAGAAGGATGTGAAAGTACATGCCTGTGCCGCCGACCAGCAGGGGCGTGTGCCCCCTGGACCTGATGGCCTGCACCTTGTCCAGGGCAAGGCGGGTCCAGGTATGCACGTCCATGACCTGTTCCGTGGCAAGGCAGCCGTAGAGATGATGGGGACACTGATGCTGTTCCTCGGCACTGGGCTGGGCCGTGATGATGGGAAAGTCTGCGTAGAGCTGACGAGAGTCCGCATTGACGATTTCGCCGTCAAGGGCCCGGGCGAGCTGTATGGCCAGGGCCGTCTTGCCGGCGCCGGTGGGCCCGGCAAGGCAGAGGACCCTGGCTTGTGCATCTTGAACGTGCAGCATGGTTGCTCCAGAAGGGCCTTCGTTTTTTGGGGGCCCTGTCAGAAGAGGGAGAGCGGACGATGTTTCCGCAAGTCAGTCAGGTGTTCAGGCAGATTGCGGCTTCGTGTGATGAGACGGGCCTGCGGCGTCCTGCGGGACAGGCGCAGGCTCTCCTGGTTCCGGCTCGCGGGCATAGCCCTGTATGGGAGTGCCAAGACAGGGGGTGCTGTGGTGCAGACGCCCCCTGCGATAGAGATCGAGCATAGTGTCGCGCACAAGCTCCGGGACAAGGCCGTCGATGGAGCCTCCGTGGCTTATGGCCGCTTTGATGATGCTTGAGCTGACATAGAGCCAGCGGTAGTCGGTCATGAAAAAGACAGTCTGAATATTGCGGCGCAGGCGGCGGTTCATGAGGGCCAGCTGGAATTCGTACTCGAAATCCCCGGTGGCGCGCAGGCCGCGCACTATGGCACAGGCGCCGTACTCGCGGGCAAAGTCCACGGTGAGGTTGCTGTAGGGACGCACGAGAATGCGATCGCTGTGCTCTCGCAGGGTCTGCTCCACAAAGCGGACACGCTCCTCAAGGGAGAAGAGGGGGTGCTTGCCCGCGTTTTCGGCCACGGCCACAATGACGCGGTCAAAGACCGTGAGTGCCCGGCGGATGATACTGATGTGTCCGTTGGTAATGGGATCAAAGGTGCCCGGGTACACGGCCGTTCTTCGGGAAATCCTGCCCGAGGGGACAGCGGCGGATGTACCCGCCCCCTGAGCGAGCAGGCAGGAGGGCGTGGTGGCCATCTGTCCCGGCGCCGGAAAGCCGCCTGCCTGGGGCATGAGGCAGGGTGTGCCCTGGCGCCCCCGGCCGTTCTGGAAGATGTCTATGAGTCGAGCCTCGACATTCTCGGGCACAAGTCCGCGTATGCTGGCACCGTTGCTGGCAGCACCCTTGACGATGGTGGAACTGATGAAGAGCCACTGATAGTCCGTCATGAGAAAGACGGTTTCTATGTGCTTGTTGAGGCGGCGGTTCATGAGGGCCAGCTGGAATTCGGACTCGAAGTCCGAAACGGCCCGCATGCCGCGCAGAATAGCACAGGCCTGCCGCTCGGCCGCGTAGCCTATGGTGAGCCCGGAAAAGGGCACGACCTCGATGTTTTTCTGTGTCCCAAGAGCCTCGCGTATCATGTCCACCCGCTCGTCCTGGGTAAAGAGCGGCGGCTTGGGGGTTCTGTCGGCCACGGCCACAATCACATGGTCAAAGACCTGGCAGCCGCGGCGGATGAGACTCAGGTGGCCGTTGGTCACGGGATCGAAGGTTCCCGGGTACAGGGCAATACGCATGGCGGAAAACTCCGTGGACGTGCCGGCAGGGCTGCCGGCACGGGCAGAAGAAAGGGCAGCAAAAAACACATGCTCCGTACCAGGACCTTGGAAAAGGCGCAGGGCATGGCAGGAGCATGTGCCGGAAAAAGAGTGGCGGGTACGACAGGGGCAGGCGTTCGACTCGGCCTGTCAGGCGCTGTCTTCCCGAGATCAGTCGGGCTCGTGTTCCGCGTCCCCGGACTGGCGCACTCTGGCAATGAGGGTGTGGGTCTGCCCGAAGTCGCGCTGCGTGCACAGCTCAAGGTTGTCGGGCAGTCTGAGATTCAAGCCCTCCTCAACTTCCACGACCACATGGGCCTGCGGAGCCAGCCAGCCGCATTCGGCCAAGGCATCGATGGAGCTCTGGGTCAGGTGTTTGCGGTAGGGCGGATCCAGGAAGACCACGTCAAAGGGGCCGGCAATATTGCGGTCGGCGCCCTTGACCCTGCGCAGAAGGTGCAGGACGTTTTCCTGCACGAGAAAGGCGCGCCCCTCAAGACCCAGGTTGCGGATATTGGCCTTGATGCAGCGGCAGGCCGGTGCGGCCAGTTCCACAAGCCAGGCCGCGGCGGAGCCCCTGCTCAGGGCTTCAAAGGCAAGCGATCCTGAACCCGCATAGAGGTCCAGGATCCTGAGCCCCTGCCAGTTGAGACGATGGGACAGTATGGAGAAGAGGGACTCGCGCACCTTGCCCATGGCGGGGCGGTAGCCCTCGCCTTCGACGGTGAGCAGGCGGCGCGAGCCCAGTGTTCCGGAAATAATACGCATGTTAGAGCTTGGAGAGCAGTCGGGTCATGGCATAATCCATCTTTGCCAGAGCCTCCTGCAGGGTTGTCTGTTCTTCCCAGGGACGGTGATCGATATCCTGGAGCTTGTCCTTGAACATGGCCCACTTGCGTTCCAGTTCGCCGGTAAGGAAGTCCCAGTTGACCTTCGGGTAGCCCTTGCTCGTATTGAGCTGGATGTCTTCCACGTGCGTCCCCTGCAGGGTCAGTTCCTCAAGATGGCCGGGAATGATGGTTTCCAGGCCATAGCGTTCCTTGATGAGACCGGAGAGGGTGGTCTGCGCCTTGAGTTCGCCGTGGACGAGCACGACCTGGGGTCTGGTGTGGGCCAGAGGCGCCAGCCAGTCCAGAAGCTGGCTCTGGCCTGCGTGGGCAGAGAAGCTGTTGATGAAGTAGAGCTTGGCCCGCACTTCCATGTCTTCACCAAAGAGGGTGAGCTTCTTGCAGCCGTCCACAAGGGCACGGCCCGGAGTACCCACGGCTTGATAGCCGACAAAGACAATACTGGCACCAGGGCGCCAGATATTGTGCTTGAGATGGTGCTTGATGCGGCCGGCATTGCACATGCCTGAGGCAGAGATGATGATGGCAGGCTTGTCATAGGCATTTATGGCCTCGGACTCTTCCCTGCTCAGGGTGTAGTGCAGATTCGGCAGTTCAAAGGGATCCTCGCCCTTGCTTAAGAGCTCCAGGGCCTCATCGTCAAGCAGTTCCCTGTGGTGGCGGAAGACCTCGGTGGCGCGGATGGCCAGTGGCGAGTCCACGAAGATGGCCATGTCCGAAGGCAGCTTGCCCTGCTTGTTGAGTTCGTGGAGGCAGTAGAGCATTTCCTGGGTACGTTCCACTGCAAAGGCGGGAATGATAACCTTTTCGCCCCGAGCATAGCTGTAGGCAATGGCCTTGGCCAGCTCGTCATAGCTTGTGGAGGCATCCTTGTGATTGCGGTCTCCGTAGGTGGACTCCATGAAGACGTATTGGGCCGGAGGCGGCGTCTGCGGATCGCGCACAATGAGGGCCTGGGGCCGGCCAATGTCGCCGGAAAAGATGATGGAGGTCATCTTGCCCTCTTCCTCCACTTCCAGACGGATGGAGGAGGAGCCCAGAATGTGCCCTGCCTCGTAGAAGACAACGCGGATGCCGGGTGCCGGGCGCAGCTCTTCGCCAAGGGAAACGGTCTGCACAAGCTGGGCCGTGTTGCGGGCGTCCTCCTGGGTGTACAGGGCGGCAGGGGGATTCTTGAGACCGCGGCGCGAGTATTTCTTAAGCTCGAACAGGGCTTCCATTTCCTGGATGTGGGCACTGTCTTCAAGCATGAGGGAGATCAGTTCCCCGGTGGCCGGTGTGCAATAGATGTCGCCCTTGAAGCCGTGCTTGACGAGCATGGGCAAAAGTCCGGAATGGTCAATGTGCGCGTGGGTCAGCAGGACAAAATCCATGTTGGCCGGGTCGTAGGCGGACACATCCCTATTGCGTGCATCAATGGCCTTGTTGCCCTGATGCATGCCGCAGTCAACGCAGAAGCGACGGCCGCAGGCTTCAATGACAAAGCAGGAGCCTGTGACGGTCTGCGCGGCACCGAGGAATTGAACTCGCATGGAAAACTCCTTGGAGGATTTCCTGATATTCCTCTGACGGTCTTGTGCTGGCAGGTCATGCTTCAGGTTCCGGCCGTGCAGGTCAGACACTGTTGCACAGCATGCCAGACAGCGACAGGCAGGGAGAACATGCGGAAATTTTTGGTTAAAGAGAGACCAGAGGGAAAATGCAGGATGATGAGCAATCCTTTGTCCATGTGTGAGCAGCACAGCTCCTTAGTCTGAACTCTAGCAGGGCAGAAAAAAAATGCAAGCTGGATCATGGATAAGTGTTCAGTATCTCATGAAAAAGTAAATTTCCAGTCTGCAAGGTCCTTTATTGATATCTTTGTATAATGATATAATCATATATAAAAATATTTATATGCTGATATATTTAAATTACTAGAAAATCAAAGTTATTCTGGTGATGCAGGACACAGGGACCGTGCACGTTGCACGATCATCCTGTGCAGGCAGGAGCTCTGTCCCTTCGCCCGTAAGGCCTGCTGCACACTCTGGGGAGCGTCCCATGCAGACGGCCCGTGTACAAGGAACCTGCTTCATGATAGGCACGAAGAGCTGTCAGGCAAACGTTCTGGTGCCCTCAAAACGAAAGAAAACTGATCCCTTTTGTCCTGTCCCCGGGAAGGCCCGGGAACATGTCCGAGGAGAATCCCATGCCCGAAGTATCACAGAACATCATTGACGATCTGCAGAATGTGACTACGGAATCCTGGCGGACACTGCGTATCATGGCCGAGACAGTGACGGCCTTGGATACCTTGAACAGTGTGTCTGCCAACTGCATTTCCATCTTTGGCTCGGCCCGTGTGACACCCGATCAGCCGGTGTACAAGGAGACCGTGGCCCTGGCCAGGGGACTGGCCGAGGCAGGCTTCGGCATCATCACCGGTGGCGGCCCTGGCATCATGGAAGCAGGCAACAGGGGCGCCGTGGAGGGCAATGGCCCCTCCATCGGCCTCAGCATAGAGCTGCCCCACGAACAGCATACCAACGAATATGTCCGCATTGCCTGCAAGTTCCGCTATTTCTTTGTGCGCAAGCTCATGTTCGTCAAGTATGCCAAGGCCTATGTGGTCATGCCTGGAGGCATGGGCACAGTGGACGAGCTCTCCGAGGCCTTTGTTCTGGCCCAGACCAAGAGGATCAAACCCTTCCCCATCATTCTCTACAATTCCGGCTACTGGGGCGGCTTTGTCGACTGGCTCAAGAACAGCATGGTGCAGGGCGGCTATATAGACCAGTCCGAGATAGACAGGCTGATCACCTTCTGTGACTCGCCTGACGAGGTTGTGAAGATACTGTGCCGCTACACTTTCTAGAGTCGCCCTACGAGAGCATGCCCGTGAGTGGCCCCGTGCCAAGGGCACCGTCTGGCTGGACCTGGGAAGCTCTCATGGACAGGGCCCTGGAGCTGGCAGCAGGGGCCGGGGCCCTGAGGGAGGTGCCGGTCGGCGCCCTGGTGGTGACTGCCGAGGGACGCATAGTGGGTGAAGGCAGCAATAGCCCATGTGCACGCCATGATCCCACGGCCCATGCGGAAATCCTGGCCCTGAGGACAGCAGGCCAGACGCTTGGCAACTATCGTCTGCAGGGCTGTGTCCTTGTGGTGACACTGGAACCCTGCGCCATGTGCGCTGCCGCCTGCGTGCATGCCCGCCTGGACGGTCTTGTGTACGGCGCCTGCGACAGGCTGGCCGGAGCCGTGGGCTCGGCCACGGATCTGCCGGACTGGCCCTTTCTCAACCACCACCTCTGGCATATGGGCGGAGTGCGCAGCAGCCGGTGTGCAGGACTTCTGCAGGACTTCTTTGCGGCCAGGCGCTGATCTTTGCGCTGCGCTCTGCGCG
>CALVHF010000007.1 GCA_944327295.1 uncultured Desulfovibrio sp.
GTAAAGTAATTGCTTGAAAAAATTATAATTTCGTTGAAACGATAACCGTATGGTTCTACTTTTACCAAACTCTTAGGCTATATCCTCATACTTCACCACGCCTTCCCAGGTCGTGAAGCCCGAGTTGCGTAGCGTGGACGGAACTCCTCTGAGGAGTGCCTTCCAGTAAGGATGAGCTCCAGCTAGCAGAATCCGCCTCATACCGATTTTCCGCTAGAGCCGAGCAGGACTGGCTATCCGACTATAATCGCGCCCAAAATCCCCTGCAGGGCATGTGTTGCGAGCCATGGGGAAATATGTATAGTCTGCCGCATGCAAACTCGCAAAGAATTTTTCCCCATATACCACCGTCTCTGCAGCGCTGCCCTTGCGGCCCTGGTTCTCCTTGTGTCAGGGCAGGCACAGGCCGAAGATCTTGCCGATCCCGACAATTTTGGTCCGGCCCTGAGCTCGAAGGCTGCCCAGCCCATTGCGCCCTCGCGCTTTGTGCAGGGCAAGAAGGCCCAGGTTCCGCCGGCACCTGCGGGTTCCTTTACCATGGGCCGGGCCGTGCGCCATGCCCTGGACTTCAATCCCTCCCTGGGAGCTGCCGAAGCCGAGGCAAAGGCGTCCAGAGAAGGCAGCAAGGCTGCCCTTGGCGAGCTCTTTCCCGGCTTTCGTACGGGTTATTCCTACGGCTATGCACGCCAGACGCGGGATCCGTCCATGGCTGCCTCCCGCCAGCCCTCGCGGGGTACCTATACCTGGAGTGTCGAGGTCTCGCAGATCCTCTTTGACGGTTTCAATACCCTGGGCACCTATCAGAAGCAGACCCTGCAGGCCGAAAGCGACAGGGCCGCCCTGCGCCAGTCCGAACTGGAGATGACGGGCAGTGTGCAGCAGGCCTTCATCAGCTATCTGTGCGCCCTGGAAAACGTGCGCAGCCAGAGCGAATCCGTGGCCAGGCTGCAGGATCAGCTGGCCATCACGGCTGCCTTTCACGAGGTGGGCCTGCGTCCGCGACTCGACGTCCTGCAGGCCCAGGTCGAACTCGGCGATGCCCAGCGCGAGCTCATTACCCTGGAAAATACGAGGGATACAACCAGGGCCGAGCTCAATACCTATCTTGGCTATGCGAGCACGGACAAGGTGAGCTACGAGGGCGCCCTTGTCACCCGTCCCTTTGACCGCACCCTGGAGCAGTGCCTGGAGACGGCCTACAAGCTGCGTCCCGACCTCTATGTGGGCTACAAGGCCGTGGAAATGGCCGTCAAGGACAGGCTCATTGCCCGCAGCGGCTTTTATCCGCAGGTCGAGGCCTATTACAATATCACTTCCACCGGCAATACCCCGGACATGCAGCGGGCCGGCTCCAATTCCAGCCGATCCACGACCTGGGAAGTGGGTGCCACCCTGTCCTGGGAAGTCTTCCACTGGGGCACGACCTATTTTTCCGATCAGCAGGCAGGCTGGCAGGTGGCCAAGGCCCGCAGCCAGGCCCGCAACCTGCTGCTCAACGCAGGCTTCCAGGTCAAAGAGAATTTCCTGGCCCTGCGCGAGGCGAACAAGCGCATAGATGTGGCCCGCCAGAACGTGGCCCATGCCAGAGAGGCCTACGAGGCCGCCCTGGCCCAGTACAGGGAACAGGTGGGCACCAATTTTGATGTCCTTGATGCTTCCTCCAACCTGCTCACGGCCCAGGTGGAGCTGACCACGGCCAGGGGCGACTATCTCACGGCGCTCTCCAAGCTCTATGTGGCCCTTGGGGAATTTCATCCCGATCTGCTGTAAGGCAGGCCGCTTTCCTGTCTGCCCGGCTCCTCTTTGTCCGGACAGTCTCCGGGCCGTTCCTGCAGACAATTCAAACGGATCGTTCTTTCGGACCATTTTTTCGAATACTTTTTTCAGAGAACCCTTTGTGTGGAAAACGTCTCCGGCATCCCCTCCGGTTTCTGCACGCCAGCGTGTGCGTGCTGCAATCCACTGCTGTGCCACGTGGAGTTTTCATGGCAATAGAGTTGAATACTGATACACTGGTTATAACGCCTCTGGGCGGTTTGGGAGAAATTGGGCTCAATTGCCAGCTGTGGGAGACCTCTCAGGGGGTTGTCATGGTGGACTGCGGGCTCATGTTCCCGAGCGACGAACACCTAGGCGTGGACGTGCTCATTCCGCACTTTGGAGCCGTGACGGCCATCAAAAACAATATCCTGGGCATAGTCCTGACCCATGGACACGAGGACCACATAGGCGCCCTGCCCTGGATTGTGCCCGAACTGCGCGGCGTGAACATCTACGGCTCGCCCCTGACCCTGGCCCTGGTCGAGCACAAGCTCGAGGAGCGCAACATCCTGGACCTTGTCCATCTGCACGTGGTCTCCCCGGAACAGGTGGTCACCCTGGGTGACATGCACTTTCACTTCTTTCCGGTTTGTCATTCCATTCCCCAGGGCTATGCCTTGGGCGTCGAGACGCCGGCAGGAAAGATTGTCCACACCGGCGACTTCAAGGTGGATGCCCATCCCCTCTCGGGTTCGGGTACCGATCTCGAAATGTTCCGGGCCTTTGCCGGAGAGGAAGGCGTGCGCCTGCTCATGTCCGACTCCACTAATATCGAGCGCGAGGGCCGCAGCCTCACGGAGCGCGAAGTGCAGGCCTCCCTGGACAGCGTCTTTGCCAAGGCCGAGGGCCGCATTGTCATCACCCTCTTTTCCAGCCATCTGCAGCGCATACAGGAAGTTTTCGACCTGGCCGAAAAATATGACCGCACCGTGGTCATCAGCGGCCGCAGTCTTGCCAACAACATAGAAATGGCCAAGGAGCTCGGCATACTGCGGACGCCAGGAGGCTTTTTCAACGCCTATTCGGAAGTGCCGGATCTCGCTGACAATGAAATCGTGCTCATTGTGACCGGAGCCCAGGGCGAACCCATGAGCGCCCTCTCGCGCATGGCCTATGGCGGCCACCGCAGGCTCAGTATCCGCAAGGGCGATACCGTGGTCATGAGCTCCCGCGTCATTCCCGGCAATGCCCGGGTCATTTCCCATCTCATCGATGAGATCTACAGGCAGGGTGCCGAAGTCCTCTATGAAAGCGTCTGGGCCATACATGCCTCGGGGCATGCCCAGAAAGACGAGCTCAGGGACATGTTTCAGGCAACGCGGCCCGAGTATTTCGTGCCCGTGCACGGCGAGTACAGACATCTGGTCAAGCACGGACAGCTGGCCATGCAGTGCGGTGTGGAAAGGGACAAGGTGGTCATTCTCGAGGACGGCCACCCCCTGCTCATCGACACGGAGGGTATCAGGCACCTGCCCACTATTGCGGTGGAATATACCCTGGTGGACGGCAAGGGCGTGGGCGACGTGGGCGTCTCAGTGCTCAAGGAGCGCCGCATCCTGGGCGACGAGGGCATGGTCATCGTGGTTCTCGTGAAGGACAGCGAAACAGGCTATGTGCTCTATGGTCCGGAAATCATCTCCAAGGGCTTTGTCTTCGAGCAGTTCCGCTACGTCTTCGACGATGCCAAGTGCCTGGTCATTGACGAGCTCGAAAAGGCCCGCTCCTGTCAGCAGTCGGACACAGTCCTTCAGGAGGGCATACGCAGTGCCCTGCGCCATTTCTTCAGGCGTGTCCTGGACAGGGATCCCATAGTCGTGGCCATCATTTCCGAAGTCTGATCCTGCGGCCAGGATCTGCCTTTTTTTACGTAAAGGCCTGGAATCAATAAAAAAAACCCGGTCTTCCCTGATCGCCAGGGAGCACCGGGATTTTGCTTGTACTCTTGGACCACACACAAGAGAGGGCGCACAGTTCTTGTCGTCAGGGCCTGCGTGTCAAGAATCGGTCTTCAGGAGGAGCGCTTCTCAAGGAGCTCATCCACTTTCTGGGACGTATACACGCGTTCCTCGCCGCGGCGGATGCGTTCAAGCGCGTTGCTTTGGCGAGGGCTGCGTCTTCCAGGTCGTCCCTGACGGCTTCGAGAAGGAGAGGCGGGCCGGCCGGTCCTTTCGGCAAGGGTCCTGAGGCATCTGCAGAGTCAGGGCAGGCACGTCCTACCTCCTCGTGCCTGCATTCTGGTTGGCATTCCGGCCCATGTTCTTCCCGGCGCTTGAGCTGCCAGGAGCAGACGCTGTTTGGGGTCTTCCTGCGTGCTTTGAAGCCGGTCTAGCGTGGCTGCAGATACTGCGGTTCCACCAGGATGTGGTAGCGCGGCTGCTGGGCCAGGGGATCGGGAAGGGCAATGTCGCCCTCTATCTGGAGCGGCGTGTCGGAAAAGCCGAAGGGTCGGACAATGCCGGGCTTGGCCGTGAGCGAAAAGACACTGTCGTCGGACAGGGAGATGACGGGCAGGCTGGATGTGGAGGAGCCTGCAGACAGGGTCTGGCTGCCCAGCTTTTCGGGATGACGCAGGAGATCTCCTTCCCTTGTCTGAGTACTGTTGTTGAACAAGGAGGGCAGACGCAGTTCGGCCCGGCGCAGCAGGGCCAGAAAGTCATTGCCCGTCTGACCGACAAAGCTGATGAGGCTTGTGCCCGTGCTCGAAACCAGCAGACTGACGGGAACAGTGCCGCCATGAATGCCCAGATAGGCCGACCGCGCACCGGCGGGCATGGTGACCCACCCTGGTTCGGCCACATCGAAGCTTCCTGTCTGTGTCTGCGTCACGGTATGCAGGGTGAGGGCAAAGCACAGGGCTATAAAGAAGCCCGAAAGCAGTGTGGTCAGGGCCGAGGTCTGTGCGCTGGAAGCCGTGGAAGCCTGGCTAGGCTGCCGGCTGGGAGTGTGGTTGGGAGATGGTCTGGATTGTCCGGGTGATACACAGGGATCACATGACATACATTTCAACCAGGGGATGCACGTTCTTGAGAGCTTGGCCAACTTTTGAGGATGCCTTTGAGGAAGTCCCTGGCAGATTGCAGGATTCGCGACCTGCCGGCCTGGACGTCCATGCACCATGAGTCAGCCCGAAAGGGATGGATGTGCAGGATTTAGGAATTCTCTCGCACGCTGTCAAGAGCGAAAAAGGGAGGACTTTTTCTGCTGCAATACCGAAATATTGTTTAGCTCCTGCACGTTACGGAAACATGGCAGAAGAAGGACGCAGGAGCGACGGCGTACAGGGGGTCGCTGCCGGCCCCAAAGCAGGGAAGCCCAAAGGAATCCGAGGAGTGTCATCGGCGGGAACGCCTGTTCCCTGTTTCGCCTTCTTCGGGACGCGGCGGTCCCATAAGTTCAAAGGTGGGCGGTTCTGGGAGCGAGCGCGGAAGCTTCTGGACCAGGGTTCTGTTGAAAAAGTCGCCCAGGGCAGCCATGAGACGGCCATGCACCTGCCTGCGCATCTTGGGATCCACGCTGTAGCAGAGCTCCGGCAGTTCGTTCAGCAGATCTTCCGGACAGGGGGCCATGAAGGCTCCGGTATCGGCATCCTCGATGACGGCCTGCAGGGGCGGGAAGGAAAAGCGTTGCCCAAAGGCCTGAAGTTCCTCCTTCTCCAGGCGTTCGGTGCGTTTTCCGGCACTGTGCACAAGGAGAACGGAGGGGTAGAGGTAGCGCAGCCCCTCATGGGAAAAGAGCATGGTGAAGCTCGGGTTCACGGCAGCCACAGCCTTGATGCGCGTGTCTGCCAGGCTGGTCTTCTGGGGCAGCTGCGAGCACATGTCCTTGCCGATGCGGTTCACGGCCCAGGGATTGCAGTAGGGATCCCTGTTGAGCTGCGCCTCGTCACCCTTTGCATCTTTGCAAAAGTCCGTCCACAGGCTGCAGTCGGCCAGGGCTCCGCCCAGCAGCAGGGCGCAGGTGCCGCCCGCGCCAAAGCCTGCCATGCCTATGCGCTGCTCGTCTATGGCCTGGGCAAAGACCTCGTGGCCGAGCAGGAGGTCCAGGACGCGCTCTATGTCCTGACAGCGCTGCATGAGCATCTGCCAGGTATAGGGGGCCGGCATGTAGTCCAGATTGTCTCGCGGATGGGTCAGGGCTGCGACAATATAACCCCTGGCTGCCAGCCAGGAGGCTGTGTTGTGCAGGGTAAAGCGGGATCCCGCGGACGGATGGGAGAGCAGGATCAGGGGAAAACGGCCCGGAGCCACAGGAGCCCTGTTCGCGGCCCGGAACGTCCAGGACTGCAGGCTTATGGTGCGGCGTCTGCGCGACTCCGTGGGATACCAGATGTTGATATCTTGGCGCAGTTCCTGTTCGGGCAGGGAAGAGACCAGTGCCTGAAAGCCCACATTGTGCACCTCGCCAAGAACCCTGTCCGGAACAAGGAACAGCAGGGCCTGCAGAACGAGGAGGCAGGGCAGGGTGAGGAAGAGGACGGAAAAGGGGTGGTCGTGCCCTGCAAGGTGCGGGGATTGTTTGCACAAGGATCGGTGTCGCAGTGTGGATCGCATAGCTTTGCTATTGTGCCACAAGGCAAGCTACGCTACAAGAGCACACGCAGACACTGCCTTGGAGCAGGTCTGCAGCGGATTCCCGGGAGTGCCTGCAGCGGCGGACGTTCCTTGTGCGCCCCCCCCTGTTCAGGGCTCAGTCCAAAAGGCACTGCGATCGGTGAGTCCAATCTGCATGCCGACAGGACGAATATGGAGTTCATTCAATTCTTCGTGGACTTTGTTCTGCATGTGGACGAGCATTTGCTTGAGCTTGTCACGCAGTACGGAACATGGATTTACCTGATTCTCTTCATCATTGTCTTCTGTGAAACAGGCCTTGTGGTCACCCCCTTTCTGCCCGGCGACTCCCTGCTCTTTGCCGCAGGTGTCCTGGCTGGAACCGGTGTCATGGGCTACCCCGAGGCCATGGCCATCTTTCTTCTGGCCGGCTGCGGAGGCGATGCGGTTAACTACCTTATAGGACGGCACGTGGGGCCGGCCATCTTTCAGCGGGATTCGCGGTTCATCCGCAAGAAGTACCTGCTCGAGGCCCATGCCTTCTACGTCCGCCACGGCGGCAAGGCCATTGTCCTGGCCCGCTTTGTGCCCATTGTGCGCACCTTTGCCCCCTTTGTGGCCGGCATTGCGCTCATGCATCCCCATACCTTCTTCTTCTACAATATCCTTGGCTGCGTGCTCTGGGTGGGCGGTCTTGTCTCAACCGGCTATTTTCTTGGAAATCTGGACTTTGTGCAGAAGCATTTCAGCCTCATTGTCTACGCCATCATTCTGATTTCCATCCTGCCCGTCGTCGTTGGCGTGCTTCGTGCCCGTTTCGGCAAGGGGGCTCCGCAGGAAAGCAAGCCCACGGAAGAAGACTACATGAAGGTGGCCGCCTCCCTCTCGGAAAAGAATCGGGCGAAGTAACGGGCAAGACGCATTCCTTGTCTCTTCTTTTATTATATATGTAAAGGAGTTGAAGCATGAGAACCATTGCGGATATTCGTGCTCTTCTTGCACAGGACAAGGCAACTGTGGGTACATGGCTGCAGCTGCCGGATGCCGATGTCGCCGAACTCATGGCCAGAGCCGGCTATGACTGGGTGGCCGTGGACATGGAACACGGATCTTTTGGCAGAACGTGTCTGCCCGACATTTTCCGGGCCATTGAATGCGGCGGGGCCGTGCCCTTTGCCCGCCTGCCTGAAGCCAGCAAGACAGCCATCAAGGCCGCTCTCGAGGCCGGAGCCCAGGGGCTGATCTTCCCCATGATAGAGAGCAGGGAGCAGCTCGATCGGGCCATAGGCTGGTCCATCTACCCAGGCCTCGATACCTGGGAAGGTGCAAAGCCTGCCGAATACAGGGGTGTCGGCTACTGCAGGGCCAATGTCTTCGGCAAGGAGTTTGACGCCTACCGGGCCGTGGCAGGAGACCTCTTTCTGGTGGCCCAGATTGAGCACATCAGGGCCGTGGAGCATCTGGAGAGCATTCTCTCCCATCCAAGGCTTGATGCCATCATGGTCGGCCCCTACGACCTTTCGGGCTCCATGGGCCTGACCGGCCAGTTCGATCATCCGCGCTTCCGGGAAGTCATGCAGCAGATTGCCGAAATCTGCGAGCGCTGCCATGCCCGTATGGGACTGCACATCGTGCAGCCCGACCCCGAGGCCTTGGACAAGGAAATTGCCAATGGTACCAGGTTCATAGCCTATGGCATCGATACGGTCTTTCTGTGGAAGTCCGCCGAACGTCCGAGACAAGGAGGGAGACAATGAAGATCACCGTTTTCGGCGGTTCCGGATTCCTAGGATCGCATATCTGTGACAAGCTGACGGAAGCTGGCCACGAGGTCACCATTGTCGATGTCAATCCTTCCCCCTGGCTCAGGGACGGACAGAAGATGCTCGTTGGCAGCATCCTGGACGAGTCCGTGACAGACAGGGCCGTGGAAGGAGCGGACATTGTCTGCAACTATGCGGGCATTGCCGACATAGGCGAGGCCAACAGCCGTCCCGTGGACACGGCCAGACTCAATGTGGTTGGCAATGTCATGGCCCTGGAAGCCTGCAGGAAGCACAAGATCAAGCGCTACATCTTTGCAAGCTCCCTCTATGTCTACGGCCGTTCCGGAGGCTTCTATCGCTGTAGCAAGCAGGCCTGCGAAATCTACATTGAAAACTATCAGGCCATGCACGGCCTTGAATACACTATTTTGCGCTACGGTTCCCTGTACGGCCCGAGGGCCGACAACCGCAATGCCATCCACCGCTTTGTGCACGAGGCCATGACAAGCGGCACCATCACCTACTACGGTGCACCCACGGCCCTGCGCGAGTACGTGCATGTGGACGATGCGGCCACGGCTACCCTGGAAGTGCTGGATCCGAGCTTTGCCAACCAGAACATCATCGTGACCGGCAACCAGCCCATGCGCGTGGGCGATCTCTTCAAGATGATCGGCGAAATCCTCGGCAAGGACATAGAGATCCGCTATCAGAACGATCCCAACAGCGGGCACTACCAGATTACCCCCTATTCCTTCATGCCCAAGGTTGGCCGCAAGCTCGTGCCGCCGCTGACCGTGGACCTTGGCCAGGGCATCCTGCGGGTCATGGAAGACGAGCACAAGAGCCTGCATCCCGAGCTCACCAGCGAGGGTGGCTATCTCGTGCCCACGGACGACTAGTGTCTAAATTGATAAATTCGTCTACTTACATCTAGTTGAAATTACTACATTTCATTGTCTAGATATCATGACATAATTTTAAAATTAGACACTAGGGGCGTCGGGCAGCATGGCCCGACTCTTCAAAAAAAGAACGTACAAGCACATTAGGAGTGCGTTATGAATATTGTTGCCATTATTCCCGCCCGCATGGGCTCCAGCCGCTATCCCGGCAAGCCCTTGGCCCTGATCCACGGAACGCCCATGGTGGGCCATGTGGCCTTCCGTACGGCCATGAGCCCTATACTGAGCGACACCTACGTGGCCACCTGCGACAACATCATTGCCGACTACTGCAGCAAGGTCGGCCTCAAGTGCATCATGACCGCAGACACCCACACTCGCTGCTCCACAAGAACGGCCGAGGCTCTTCTGAAAATCGAGGAAGCCACGGGCAAGAAGGTTGACATCGTGGTCATGGTGCAGGGCGACGAGCCCATGGTGCAGCCGCAGATGATTGACGATGCCGTGCGTCCCATGCTGGACGATCCGTCCGTCAACGTGGTCAACCTCATGGCCGAGATGGAAACCGTAGCCGAATTCGAGGATCCCAACGAGGTGAAGGTTGTCGTGGATCGCAACAACGACGCCCTCTACTTCTCCCGCGAACCCATTCCCTCCAGAAAGAAGGGCGTCACAGAAGTGCCCATGCGCAAGCAGGTCTGCATCATTCCTTTCCGCAGGGACTATCTGCTCAAGTTCAATGCCATGGAAGAAAGCCCTCTGGAGATCATCGAATCCGTGGACATGATGCGCATCCTGGAGCATGGCGACAAGGTGCGCATGGTGCCGACCTCCTTCAGGACCTGGAGCGTGGACACTCCCGAAGATCTGGCCAGGGTCGAAAAGCTCATGACCGGTGACGAGCTCATGGAAAGGTACCGCCGTTCATGAGCAGTCTTGAACGTCTGAGGGCAGCCTGCCTGGAACTGTGGGTTGCCCTCCTTGGCTGGATCCCGACCCCTGCGGGCATTGCCCTGCGCTGTCTTGGGTTGAAACCCTTTCTGGGACACTGCGGCAGCGTGCGCCTGGCCACGGGCGTGGAGCTTCTGGGTATGCGCAACATGCGCCTGGCAAATGGCGTGCGCATAGGCAGGCACTGCATCCTGACGGCCCAGAACGGCAGCCTTGTCCTGGGCGAGCGGGCAGCCCTGTCCGCCAATGTGCATGTGGGCGCGGATGACGGTGTCATCACCATAGGCCCGCGCACGGCCATAGGCACGGGTACCGTGCTGCGTGCGGCCAACCACCGCATCGACAGGACAGACATCCCCATGATGGATCAGGGGCATGTGCCTGGCGAGATCCACATTGAAGAAGACGTCTGGATCGGCGCCAACTGCGTGATCACGGCCGATGTGCGCATTGGCCGCGGTGCCGTGGTAGGCGCTGGAGCCGTGGTGACCCATGATGTGGAACCCTACGCCATTGTGGGCGGCGTGCCCGCAAGGGTCATAGGAACACGCAGGGCCACCCCAACGGAGTGAGAGCAATGTCTTTGAAATGTCTTGTCTTTGACTGCGATGGCGTCATCCTTGACAGCGTGCCCACCAAGACCCGTGCCTTTGCACGTCTGGCCGAGCCCTATGGCGAGGAGGCGAGAGATCGCTTTGTCATGTACCATGCAACCCACGGTGGCGTGAGCCGGTACCGCAAGTTTGCCTGGTTTTTCCAGGAAGTGCTCGGACGCGAGATCACGGAAGAGGAATCCCGGGTCTGGGGCGAACGCTTTGCCGAATATGCCCTGGACGAGGTCAAGCGCTGCCCGCTCATAGAGGGCATAGAACAGACCCTGAAGCACTGGCACGGCAGGCTGCCCATGTGCGTCTGCTCGGGCACGCCCACGGAGGAGCTTGTGCAGGTGCTGACCCTGCGCAAGCTGGCCCCCTACTTTGACCTCATCCTGGGGTCTCCGCCGGCCAAGGCAGACGTGCTTGCCAATATCGTGCGAAAGATGCAGATGGATCCGGCCGACGTGCTCATGGTGGGCGATGCCAGCACGGACAGGGAGGCAGCCGAAAGGGTGGGCACGCAGTTCTATGGCTGCGGTCATGATCTGAAAAACGACGGCCTCTTCCCCTGGGGCGAGACCCTGGCAGGACTGGACGACTGGATTGCTGCCCATGTGTAGCGCCAAGGGCCGGCGGCCAGGGCTTTTGTCCGCACGGCGTCCCCTTTCTCGTGTCCTGAAGAACGTCCTTGCACTCCTGCTTGTTGCAGGCTTTGCCCTGAACCTTGCAGCCTGCAGGGAGGATGCCTCCGAAAAAGCCCAAAAGCCGGCTGTGCAGGAGACTGTGAAGGAGGCTGCGAAAGAGGCTCCAGAACAGGCTCCCGGTCAGGAACACGAGAAGGCTGTTCCCGGAGCCGCGAAAGCGACCGGGCAGGAGAAGGTTCGTATCTATGCCCTCAGCGATCCTCTGCCTGCCGCCTCGCCAGAGGAGCTTGCCAGGGCCCAGGCCATGGTGGACTATGCCAACATGGCCGGCAGAGTCCTCTCCAGCCTGTGCGGCGGCTATCCCTTCCTCCTCATGACGGGCGTTGCCGAGTACCGGCAAAACTATGCCACGCTCTCCTTTGGCATAGAGCCTCCGTCGGCGCAGTGCGCCTGGAAGGAGCTCAAACCGCCAAAGGACCTCCTTGGCTCGGAGGCAGCGGAGCAGGACCTTGAGAAGGCTCTGCAGCAGATGGACTGTCAGCGCGAGAGCATGCGCAAGGACTACGAGAAGCTCAGGGACTATGTGGCCGATACCAGCATTGTGGACGACGGCGTGCTCGGGCGCAGGCTCTGCTCATCCATTGAAAAGGCCTACAGGGCCTATGCCGCGGCTCTGGAAAGCTATCAGAGTAGGGTGGACGAGGAGGCGGCCAAGGCCCAGGATACCATGCTGCGCGATCATCCCCTGCGTGATCACGTGCGTCTGGCCATGAGGATGGTCTCCCTCATCCGCAGGCAGGCAGACCGGATCGCCGTGGCAGAACCGGATCCGGCCTCTTTGGAAGAGCCCATACGGGTTCTGGCCGAAGACCTTGATCTGGCCGAGCATCTGCCCTTCCCCATGCCCGGGGAACCGGAGATGTACTATCGCCAGTTTCTCAAAGGAGTTCGGGCCATGCTGGCCATTTTCCGGCGCGGACAGCTGGAATCCTTCCACGAGGGTGTGCGCCAGTCCCTCAACGAGGAATGGAATGCCTGCAAAGGCAGGTACAATGCCTTTGTGAATGCCCTGGCCGGCAGATAGCTGAAGAGGCCCGCGACAAAACAAAGACGGGTGCAGTACAAGGTCCCCGCTTCCGGGTTCTTTCCCGAGGCTGCGGGCCTTGTACTGCACCCATTTTGCGTTTTTTCAGGCCTTGTGCGGCCACAGGAACTGTGCGTAAGGCTGCTGACCTTCAGGAAGGATTCTGCAGGCTCTCCTTTTTGAAGTGGATGAGCGGGCAGTTCTTGCAGACATCGGCTCCAGGGAAGTAGTCGCCGGGCCTTGTAATGGAACAGCCGCCGCAGCGATCGATGCGTTCGAGCAGGCGGGCGATCACGGCCTGGATGTGCACGCCGGGAATGAAGACATTGCTTTCGCCGCGTTCCATCTTGCCGGCATTGTAGGAGCCGGAACAGGGTGTCGTGTAGTTGAACTGTGCCGTCTGATAGCAGTAGACAGTGCCGCCACAGGACGAGGAGCTCATGAGGAGCTGCGTTGGCAGGGGATGGGTGTCCGTTGCGGCCATGTAGTCCACGGCCAGGTGGTAGGCCTGCAGGGAATCGCAGAGCATGTGCACGACATGGGGCAGGTCTGTACAGGATCCGAGGGGAGCCACGCCCACGGCCCTGAGGGCTCCCTGCGGCATGCGGGGCTTGGCCTCAAGAAAACGTCTGGCCTGTTCCTCGCTTCGGCAGTATTTGAGCTGGCTGCGGACCTCATTGTCGTCTATGTCCCGCCAGCCGAAGCTGACCTGGGCATTGGTGCAGAAGAGCTTGTCCACTGTGCCGAGCACGGTCTTGCCCTGCATGCGGGCGGCAATTTCCCACTGGCAGAAGGTCAGCGGCTTGACGGGAACAAGGCAGGAATGCCTCTGTTTGTACTGCGCGACATCTTCCTCTGAGAAAAGGAAGGTCAGCCCCACGGGGTGGTGGTAGAGACGCAGCTCCTTCATCAGGACTTCTTCCATGAAGGCAGGCGTCAGTTCATGCGCTGTGAACTGAAGATGGGACATGGGCTCCTCCAGAGCAATCAATGGGTCTCGTCCAGATTTACGGCGCGACCTTCCCTGTCCCTGTCATGGGCAAGGAGACCGTGCTTTTCCAGATAAGCGCGGCCTTCGCGGGCAAAGGTTGCGTGATCGCAGTCTCTGGAGATGCCCGGGCAGTACTCCCTGGCCATGAGAAAGCTGTCCTCGTCGACAATATTGCCGCGGAAGAAGGGCCAGGCACGGCAGACATCGGGCTTGCCCTCATGCACCATGCAGCCTTTGCCGTCCCTGAAGAAGATGCAGGCATTGTCTTCGCCTGTGCGTATCTGCAGCTTGCCGCCACGCCACTCGCCATAGCGGGCAATGAATTCCTCGTCCGTCAGTTGCAGGGCACGGGTAATGCGCACAAGATCCTTAGGACTGACCACAATGCCTCCGGCACCACGGCAGCACTGGCCGCACATCTGACAGGTAAAGACCGGAGAATCGTCCACAGGAGCGGCAATTTCCGGTTCAGACTGGTGTGTTTCCTTCTCTTCCATTGAAATTCTCGTTCTTGAAGCCCGGGCTGTGCTTGCAGGCACTGGCAGGTCATAGGACGCCCTGATGGGCCTGATGACCGGGATCGCCCGAAAAGGGGCCCTAGGGCAAGATTGCGCATCAGGCCTGCTGCAGGCCGTTTTTCATAAGCCTTGCGTGCTCGACATAGATGCAGCGGTCTTGCAGCACAAGCAGACCTGCGTCTGCAAGAAGCTTGCGGGCCTCAGGTGAGGCAATGCCTTCCTGCATCCAGAAGCACTGCGGTCTGTGGCCCATGTTCAGCACTTCCCGTGCGTGATCCGGGCAGTACTGCGGAGCCCTGAAGACATTGACAATGTCCGCCTGCTCCACAAGGTCAATTCGTGGCACGGCAGGAAGTCCCCAGACAGTCTTGCGCTTGGGGTGCACGGGGATCACGGTGTAACCCGCCTCCATGAGGTAGCGGCCTATGCGGTCCACGGGCTGACCGGGGACATCCTTGGCTCCGATGATGGCTATGGTGCGGGCAGTGGCAAAAAGTGTCCGCAGGGTCTCGTCTGTGGGCAAAAGCATGTGTTCTCCTGATGTTCCCGTGCCGTGAGAACAGGGGTAGCTGTCTTGAAAGGGGCACATTGTGCTGCTGGGGGATGAGCCCCTGAGGCCTTGTTTTGTGCGTCTGCTCCGATTTGTCGGGCTTCTTCTGTCTGCTCAGGCTGTTTTGGCAGTTCGGGCGCATTGGCCTTGCTGGGAGCTTCTGCAGCTTCGTCCGTTTCTGCGTCTGCATTCCCTGCATCCCTGGCAGGAGCTGCTGCAGCCGTGTCAGCCTGCGGGGCTTCTTCTGCAGCGCCCCTGATCCAGTAGGTGCCAAAGCCATCGTCGAGCCAGCCGTCCCGGATGTCCTTGTAGCCTGTGCTTGCAAAGAGCTGCCGGTATTCGGCCTGCGTTCTGCGCCAGCCCCAGAACTGCTGATTGCGAATGCCTAGGTAGTGCAGGATGCCGCGGATGCAGTTCTTGCAGAAATTGACAAAGCGGGCGGCCGCGGTCTCTTCCTCCAGCAGGGAGGCAGACAGGCAGACAAGTTCGCCATTGGGCAGGAGCTGATAGCGCAGGTGATCCAGAGTGTACACAAGCTGCGGTTGGGGAATGCCGTAGTCCACAGCCGACAGGTAGATCATGTCGTAGAAGATGTCCGGGGACAGGCAGTCCGGCGGCTGGCCGATGAAAATCCTGTCTGCGGGAATGAGGCGGCGCAGCCACTTCATGCAGACCGTGCTCGGCTCGTTGACATAGAGCTCTATGCCACTGCCCATTTCCTTGAGCAGCATGCGTTCCATGAAGCCGACGCCGCTGCCGATGGAGAGCACGCGCAGGGGGCGTTCGTGGGAACAGTCCTTCTGCATCTTCTGCAGGCGCATGGCCAGCCAGTGTGCATCCTTGGCCTTGTTCTCACGCCAGGTCTGGGGAAGATCATCCCATGTCAGATATCTGCGGAACAGTTCCTCGTAGAATACAGAGTAGAATTTGGCGTCTGCAAGATGAAAAAAACGGGTGTGCGCAAAGGTAGTGAAAGGAATACCCTGCCAGCTTTCCTGATAAAAGCGCCGCACTGTCGCCTCCTGAAATTCCTGGGATTGACTGCCTAGTATAACCCGGCTTGCCCTGTCCTGCAATGCCGTGACCGCTTGTCAGCGGTCTGTACAGGGGGAAGCCCCAAGGATTGCGAGCCTGCGTCTCCGCTCCATGGTCTTGTTGGAGAATAGCACAGCTTGAGGTCGTGGGGAAAAGGAAAAAAATGGGGGTGTCTGGAACGAAGAGACAGCGCAAGTATTCAGGATACCAGAAGTATTTTTAAAGGAAAAGCACTTTGGGGGGCTCCTGGAAAAGAATGTTTTCGGAGCCTTTTCGGGCCTCCACTTCCAGGGACGCCTGTTGCATGCCAAGGCTTCTTCCGGCTGCTGATCTGGCTCAGGCCCAGGCCTCATCCCTGGTCTGTGCCTGCTTGCCTATTTCCCTTCTCCTGCCTAAAGAAGGAGCTGACATTGTTTCCCCGGGAGGTAGAACATGCAGGTTCCCAATATTCTGACCATTGCCGGCTCCGATTCCGGAGGCGGTGCAGGCATTCAGGCCGATCTCAAGACCATCATGGCCATGGGGTGCTATGGCATGAGTGCCATCACGGCCCTGACCGCGCAAAACGGTTTGGGTGTCCAGGGCATCCTTGCCTCGTCCGGCGCCTTCATGACCCTGCAGCTGGAGACCCTCTTTGCCGGCTTTACGGTTCATGCCGCCAAGTGCGGCATGCTCTTCAACGCCGAAATCATCAATGCTGTGGCCGATGCCCTGCAGGGCAAGACCTTCCCTCTGGTCGTGGATCCTGTCTCGGTCAGCCAGAGCGGTAGCCGCCTGCTTTCCGAGGAAGCCATCACGCCCCTGGTGGAGCGCATGCTTCCCCTGGCAGATGTGCTCACGCCCAATATTCCCGAAGCCGAGATGCTGAGCAATCTTGCCATCCGCAGCGAGGACGCCCTGCTGGAGGCGGGCACAAGGATCCTGGCCCTGTGCGGAAGCCAGACGTACGTGCTCATCAAGGGCGGCCATGTGGAGAGCTCGGCCGAAACCGTCACTGACGTCCTTTTCAGGCAGGGAGAAGACCCTGTCTATCTGTCCCAGCCAAGGGTCCATACCATCAACAATCACGGCACGGGCTGCACCCTGTCCGCAGCAATAGCCTCCGGGCTTGGCAAGGGCGAGGATATCCTGGAGGCCGTGCGCCATGCCCAGCTCTTCCTGAGCAGGGCCCTGCAGGAAAGCTATGCGCCTGGCAAGGGCAGCGGTCCCGTCAATCATGCGGCAGGCTTATTGGCTAGGGATCGCTCATGCGTCTGCGCTTGACTGTAGCCTATGTGGGCACACGCTACCAAGGCTGGCAACTGCAGGCCGGCAGTGCGGCCCTGCAGACCATACAGGGTCAGCTGGAACAGGCCCTGGGGCTTCTTGCCGGGCAGCCCGTACGCGTCCACGGCTCGGGCCGAACGGATGCAGGCGTGCATGCCGAGGGCCAGGTCGCGCACTGCGACATGCCCGACGAGCGCCTGGCCCGCCTGAAAGACTTGCGCCATTCCCTCAATGCCCTGCTGCCGGACGACATCAGGGTCTTTGCAGCCTGCCCAGCGCCCTCTGACTTTCATGCCCGCTTCAGTGCCCATGCCAAGACCTACAGGTATCAGTTCTGGCAGGATCAGGGCTTTGTGCCACCGCGTCTTGTGCCCTATGTCTGGTGCAGCGGTCCCCTGGATGTCGCACGCATGCGGGGAGCCCTGCCCTTTTTGCAGGGCAGGCACGACTTTGCCTTTCTTGCCAATGCAGGTTCAAAGCCTGGCGAGAGCACGATCCGTGAACTCTACCATCTGGACCTTGCCGAAGAGGTGGTCTGGCAGGGCTGCAGTCCGCTGCTCTCCCTGGAGGTCACGGGCTCGGGCTTTCTCAAGCAGATGGTGCGCAACCTGGCAGGCCTGCTTGCGGCCATAGGCCGAAACAGGCTTGAGGCCGCAGTTATCCCTGAGCTCATGGCACAGGGCGAGCGGCGTCGTGTGCCCACCCCCACGGCGCCGGCAAAGGGGCTGACCATGGTGTGCGTGGACTATGAAAGATCGCACAAGTCAGGCGCAGGGAACTCCTGAGGCCTGGCAGCACCGTTGTTTGTCAGCGCAGGGGAATGGCCAGAATGCTTGCACCGCGCACCCCTTCCAAATCCATGCTCAGGGTCACCACGTGCAGGAGGTGTTCCTGGCGTGTCAAAAAAATGTCATCTGCGTACTGGCCGTGGCGCAGGATGCTGCAGCAGGGCACGTCAAAGGCCTGGGCCAGACACAGGGGCACAAGGTTCAGACAGCGGCGCACAAGCTCCAGATCCAGGAAGCTCAGGGGCCGCCTGCTCGGAGCCAGGGCATGGCCTGCACCAAGGCTTGCATCGGCAAGGCCGGCTGTGACGGCCATGTCGCAATAGAAGAGCAGGCGTCGTGCCAGAGGCAGGCCTGTGAGCAGGGTGTAGGAGGCCGGTTCTTCCAGCATGCCGAAGAGCCGTTCTTGGGCCATGACACTGATATCGGCCACATCCAGGGCAATGAGTCCGCCTGTGCGCCGGATCAGTTCCCGCTCAAGGAGGCTTGCGAAGAAATGGGCCTTCTGTTCCAGGGGCGTACAGACTGCGGCCTGTTCCTCGTCCAAGTCGTCCTCTCCGACATCCCCGACCTCGTCCCTGTCCAGGTTTGCCTTTTCTGCCCGGCTTTGCCAGGACCGAGCGTCCCTGCCGGAATCGGGTTTGGCGCGGTCCCCGGTCCCGGGCAGTACCGCCGGATCGTTGTCCTGTGCAGCGAGCGCTTCATCAGGAGAGTCGGGAGAGTCAGGATCATCTTCCTCCAGCTCATCTGGATCGTCAGGGGGGTGCCGGGTTCCGGCATCCTCCGCATGGTCCGTATCGTCTTTCCTGTCCCATGCCTTCTGCGTCCCCCTTTCTGCAGCCGTATCAGCGAAAGCGTCCTGGCCTTCGGACGACTGGTCGTCCGAAAAGTCCTCATCTGGCTGTGCAGAGAGGAGAAATTCGAGCTCTTCCTTGCTCAAGACGTCTCGTGCGGAGTACATATCCCGGGGTCCATGCTGGCACACTGACAGTGCCTGTGAAAAAATGACAAAGAGTTCAGCAGCCGCACTCGGATCCTGTATACAGGATCCGGCGCATGCGCCCATCTGGCAGGTGCAGCCTTGCGTGCGTGGACAAGCCCTGTGCGTTATCAGGCTGCATCCGAACTGCATCAGGGGCGTCAGGGCGCATTTCGTTTCTTGCGTGCCTTCTGGGCCCGCTGCCGCAGTCTGCAGACGGAGGCAAGCGAGGCATCCGTGTGCAGGGCCTGCCGGAGCTCTTCCAGCGTCATGTCCGGCTGCGCCTGCAAAAGTTCCTGCGCCCGTGCGACATCCTCGTCAGAAAAGAGGGCCTTCTTGTGGCCGTGCGGCCTTGGAGCGAGCTGTCCCTCTTCTCTGTACTGGGTGACCCAGCGCCGAATGGTACGGGTACTGACGCCGAAAATTTCGGCCACCTGGCGTTCGGAATAGTCCAGGCGAGTGATGGCGTGCACAGCCTTCTGGCGCACTTCTTCTGAGGAGATTTTGGTCATGGGACAAGAGCTTGGACAAGGGATCGGAGACTGTCCCGGCCGCAACGCTGCGGCCTTGAGGGAACGTGCCTGAAACGAAGGGGGCGCGGACAAGGGCCCGTACCTGATCAGGGGATATGTATGCAAAAGCAGGGCCAATGGCAATGCCGGCACCGGCCCGAAGCACACGGCAGACGGGGCAGGCAGCAGGGCAGGAAACGAAAAAACAGTGCAGGACACACGATCGCAAGAGAAGGAGGGAACAGGGACACATGGAAGAAAGAAAGCCTGACAAGACAAGTGCAGCTCGATCTGCAGTGTTGGCCGAAAGGCACAGTGAGGCTGCAGGCCCTGGCAGGCATGTGCGCCTCGTGCGCACAGGCAAAGAGGACATCCGAATTGAGCTTCCAAAAACCGGACTTTCCGAAACGGCACGCCTTTCCCGGCTTCTCTGGCTGAGCGGGAAGGTGCCCCCAGTGCCCTTGTGCAGCGGGCTTGGCCGCTGTGGTCGCTGCAGGGTGCGCTTTCTTTCTCCTGCGCCTGTTGCCGGAGCCGAGGAACGCAGCATTCTTGGCGAGGAAGCCTGTTCCAGGGGCTGGCGTCTGGCCTGCCGCTGTCAGATTCCTGACACAGGGGATCTTGTCCTGGAACTTCCCGAAGTGCAGGAAGCGGACACGTGTCAGAAAATCGTCTGCCAGACAGACGGGCAGACAGATGGCCAAACTGTGGGCCGGACGGAACAGAAGGAAGATGCCGTGTGCATGCTGGCCGTGGATCTCGGTACCACGTCCATTGCCTGGCGGGCCCTGGAGCCTGGAACAGGAAACGTGCGTTCCGAAGGACAGTGCCTTAATCCCCAGGCCGGAGCAGGCGCTGATGTGGTCTCGCGCATAGCCTGTGCCCTTGAGGCACAAGGCAGGGAGCAGCTGGCGGCCCTTGCCGTCGGCTGTCTGCAAAAGCTTGTCCGCAAAGCCGGTGCACCAGTGCAGGAAGTGGTTGTTGCCGGCAATACGGCCATGAGTGCTCTGCTCCTTGGCCGTGACGTCTCGGGCCTTGCCCATGCACCCTATCGCCTTCCCCTGACTGGCAATGACAGATACGACCTGCCGGGTCTCCCGCCCGTCTTCCTGCCGCCCATGGCAGGCCCCTTTGTGGGCGGCGACTGCACGGCAGGTCTGGCCTTCTGTGTGCGCGAAGAGCTTCCTGCCCCCTGGCTTCTGGCTGACCTTGGCACCAATGGAGAAATGGCCCTGATGACGCAGGAAGGCCGGCTCTTTCTGACCAGCGTGCCCCTGGGACCTGCCCTGGAAGGTACAGGCCTTGAGTGCGGAGCTCTGGCAGGCCCCTCTGTCCTCACAAGCTTTTCTCCGGGACCACAGGGCCTTGTGGCTGTCACGGCCTCCGGGGAGCGCCCTGACCCGGATTCCTGTCAGGGCATCAGCGCCACAGGCTATCTGGAACTCATAGCCCTGTTGCGCAGGTTCGATCTCATGGACTGTGAAGGACATCTGTGGGATACTGACAGGCCTCTGCCTGCCATGCCTCTGGCCAGACGCCTGGCAGCCCGCATCGATGTGCACGAGGGCATGGCCAGGTTCATGATAAGCCCCAGGCTGTGGATTTCTGCCAGGGACATCGAGGAAATCCTCAAGGTCAAGGCAGCCTTCCATGTGGCCATGGAAAGTCTTGTGCAGGAAGCTGGCCTTGAGTGGGCGCACCTGCGCTGCCTGGCCCTGGCCGGAGCTCTGGGCCAGCACATCCGTCCGGATCTTCTGGAAAATTTAGGCTTCATTCCCCGCGGCACAGGCACAAGAGTACGCTCCGTGGGCAATGCTTCCCTGGAAGGCGCCTGTCTTCTGGGGCGCGATCCCCTGTGCAGGGAGGAGCTTGCCGCACTGTGTGCCAAGGCTCATGTGCTGCAGCAGGCAGAGGACGAGGCCTTTCACAGGCGCTATGTGGACGCCATGCGCTTTGAAGGCTGATTTTTGAAGAATGTGCAGACAGATGTTCACTGGCCTGGTCGTGCCTTTGCCAGGCCAAAGACTTTGAGGATAGGACAGCAAGACCATGGAACGCAAAAGACATGCGCGTGCACAGGGACCGTTCCCTGGCAGGACAAGACAGGCAGACAGAAGAAGCTGGGGGCATGCGGGCGAAGCTTCTGCAGGGCAGGATCGCAGGCAGAGCCAGGCAGTTCTGGCGGACCTTGTGCGCAGGGACGATCTCTTTGTCGAACCAGTGGGTAAGGGCCATCTGGACGAGCTTCTCTACAGGGCCATTGATGAAGTCTGTCCCCTCAAGGGGAGTCACAAAAGGGAGCTGCCCGACAATATCGTGACCCTTTCACGCATGCTCACTGTGAACAGGGTCGAGCTGCAGCGCCCCTACTGGGTCTCTGCGCCCCTGACCAGCGCCTATGTGCACTATTTCTTGCCCTGGAACATTTTCAGGCTGACCCGCCTGTTCTCGGGGCTGAAGCTGCCGGCACCGCCGGCCCAGGGCGAGTTCTTCCTGCTGGATCTGGGATCAGGCCCCCTGACCCTGCCTCTGGCCCTGTGGCTTGCCTGCCCCGAGTGGCGTGGCCGCAAGCTCACCCTCATGGCTGTGGACTGTGCAGGGCACCCTTTGCACATTGGCAAGTCCCTGCTGGAAGCCATGGCCAGAATGGAGGGCTGCGATCCCTGGAAGGTGCATCTTGTGCAGGCCCCCCTGGCCCAGGGCCTGCGCAGGGCAGGGGGACTTGTGCAGAAGGGTCTGAGTCCCTGGCTTGTGAGTGCAGCCAATGTGCTCAATGAACTGCCGCCCGTCAAAAGGCGCTATGGCGATGACGAGGACGGAGCGGCAGGCGAGCGCTCACGGCACGAAGAAGTGCTCAAGGGGGTAACTGCCCTGCTCAGAAAGAGCCAGCCAGGAGCACGTGCCCTTTTCGTTGAGCCCGGCACCCGCCTGGGGGGCCTCACGCTCATGTACATGCGCGCCCTTGCCTGTGAATCGGAGCTTTCCGTGTACGGGCCCTGTCCCCATGAGGGCCTCTGTCCCCTGTACAGGGACGCGAACGAGGGAGAAGACGGGTACGACAGCGAATACGATGACAACGAAGCAGACGCCCTGTTCGAAAGCCTGACAGAGGACGAGGCTGCCGGAGCAGTGAGCGCAACCGTGCGACATGGACGCGTGTCCAGGCTTGCGGGCCGCTCCTGGTGTCATGCCACCTTTGGCAGTGAAGGCGTCTGCCGGCGCCTGGCCGACCTCTCCGCACGCACGGGCTTTGCCAAGGAAAGCCTTTCCCTTGCCTGGCTCCTTCTAGGCGCAGGCGCACAGGATCGTTCTGCACAGGCGACGTGCGCAGAGGCGAACGTGCTGAAAGGAGGATGTGATCAGGAAGCTGCACCTGCCCAGGATACGGCGCAGGAAGGCAGGGAACAACTCCTGCTGCGGCTCATTTCCCAGCCCTTCAGGGTGCCAGGCTCCAGAGGCCTGTGTCGCTATGCCTGTTCCTCCCGTGGCCTTATTCTGCTGGACAATGCTGCAGACCTTGCCAACGGCACCCTGCTCACAGTGCGCCTGGAAAAGGACGCTCTGGCCAGTGCCGGTATCGATGAACGCAGCGGCGCCCTCTGTCTGAGCTTGCGCAGGGAAAAGGCGCAGGGACATGCTGTGGCAGGCAGGGGACGGCGTCCTCGGACTGAGACAGGCTCTGATGCGCTTGCCGACCGCAGCGCATCCGCACGACAGGGCAGGCAGGCGGGCAGATACAAGGACGGGCGCACTGACCGAGAGCCTGGTAGACAAGTGGGCAGACGGCCTGACAGAGACGCTCGCAGAGAAGCTGGTCTGGAAAGGGGCCGACCGGCTGGCAGAGGGCAGGACCCAGGATCTGGCGCCGGAAGAAAGGCTGGCAGGACACGATAAGCAAAGGCTCCAGCATCCCCAGCCTCCCAGGATCAGACATCAGGAAGCTCATGGTAGACAGGGAAGCAGAAAGCGGACACGCTCCATCCTGCTTCCCTGCCTGCTTTTCTGCGCCCTGCATCGTTTTTGGTTGTGATATTGACTTTCACTTTCTTTTTCGTCACAGTGCAAGACAGCTTTGATCCTGCCCAGAGCCCCGGGAAGACAGGAAGCCACGGCCAGGACAGGAAAAAAACGGACAACACATTCAGCTTTACGGAGGCATCATGGGGCCCAGACAGATCGTGTCGGCACTGCACACACTCATCTCCATCCACCAGCCAGTCTTTCTCTGGGGCGCGCCCGGCGTAGGCAAGAGCCAGGTCGTGGCCCAGGTGGCCGCGGAACGGGGCATGGTGCTGCGCGACATTCGTGCCGTCCTGCTGGATCCCGTGGATTTGCGCGGCTTGCCGCGCATCTCGCCTGAAGGCACGGCTGTCTGGTGTCCGCCCTCCTTTCTGCCCGATGCGTCCGACACCTCGCAGGGCATCCTTTTTCTCGATGAGCTCAATGCGGCGCCGCCCCTTGTGCAGGCTGCCTGCTACCAGCTCATTCTGGACCGCGCCATTGGCGAATATCGTCTGCCCGACGGCTGGACCATCATAGCCGCAGGCAACAGGGACAGGGACAAGGCCGTCACCCACCGCATGCCCACGGCTCTCGCCAACCGCATGGTACATCTGGACTTTGAGGCCCTGCTCGAAGACTGGCTTGCCTGGGCCAGGGAACAGGGCATCCGCAGGGAAGTGCGTGCCTTTCTGCGCTTTCGGCCCAAATTCCTCCACCTCATGGATCCCGCTTCGCAGGACAAGGCCTTCCCTTCGCCCCGCTCCTGGGAATTTGTTTCGCGCATCCTGGAGGCAGGACCTGCGCCCGAGGTAGAGTACGACCTTATCCGCGGTACCGTAGGCCAGGTGGCAGCTGCTGAGTTCACTGGCTATCTTTCTGTCTGGCAGGATCTGCCCGACGTGGAAACGGTCCTCTCCGATCCTGCCGGAGCGGCCGTGCCGGCCGAACCCGCAGCCCTGTACGCCCTGTGCGAGGCCCTGGGCCTTCTGGGCTCGGCAGACACCATTGAGGCTCTGGCTGATTATGCCCTGCGTCTGCCTGCGGAATTTGGCGTGCTGCTCATGCGCGACTGCGTCCTTCACGATACTGCCCTGGCCGAATCGGCAGCCTTTGCCCGCTGGGCAGAGAGCAATGCCGAAGTCCTGCTGTGAGATCCTTTGTCATGAACGGAGAGGTCATGAACGAGGACACAAGCGGCTCTGTGACCGAGGCATGGAAGCAGGCCGAACAGGAACAGGAGGCCCTCGCTGTCATGCGCAGGGTACGGGCCAGACTTGTGACCGAGCACCCCTTTTTCGGGGATCTGGCCCTGCGTCTCGTCTTGCGAGCGGACCGCTCGTGCAGGGATCTGTGGACCGACGGCCATACACTGGCCTTCAATCCCCTCTTTGCCACCATACTCTCCGAGGACAAGCTTGCAGGTGCCCAGGCGCACGAGGTCCTGCACCTTGTCTTCGGTCACCATCTGCGCCGACGCAACAGGGAACGGATACTCTGGAACAAGGCCTGTGACCTGGCCATCAACAGCATCCTGCTCAAGGCTGGCTTTCATCTGCCGGACGGCTTTTATTATGATGCCGATCTCGCCGGTCTGTCTGCCGATGAAATCTACGAAATCCTGCAGAGGCGCATGACGGAAGAGGCGCAAAAGGGCCGCCAGCGCCAGGGACGACAGAACCTCGCAGGCTCTGCGGACAAGAGCGGTGCGCCCCTGCCAGGGCAAAGAGAGCTCAATGACGGCTCTGGCAAGGCCAGGGACGGAGAGGACGAACGGGAGCGCAGCAGGCAGGAAGGCCGAGGCGTGAAGCCCGTGGCAGGCAAGGCCGGCACAGGCAAGAAAAGCTCCGAGCCCATCCACCGCTTTGACGGAGAAGTGCGCGATCTGCCGGATGTGTCGCTGGAAGAGGGCCAGGGCGCGGATAGTGCCCGCAAGGCCGCGGAGCGCGAAGCCGAAGTCCTGCGTACGCAGGCTGTGAACAGGGCCAGGAACATGGGTGTCCTGCCAGCAGGCCTTGAGCGCGAGCTTGGCGAGGCAGAGCCCGGTTCCCTGGACTGGCAGGAACTGCTGCAGCGCTTTCTCTCGTCGTGTGCGGACAATGACTATACCTGGACTGTGCCCAACAGGCGCTATCTCTGCCAGGACATCTACATGCCCTCGCGCCGGGAGCAGCGGCTCAGCCATGTGGTGGTCGCCATAGACACCTCCGGATCCGTGGACACGGCCACCCTGACGCTCTTCTTGAGCGAGCTGCACCGGGTGCTCGAATTCTTCGAGACCACCATCACCGTGCTCTTCCATGACACAAAGGTGCAGCGCCTGCAGACCATTTCTCGTTTTGACCTGCCGGGCACGCTCATGCCCGTCGGAGGCGGCGGCACGGATTTTCGCCCCATACCTGAAGCCCTGGAACAGGAGGGACTGGCCCCAACCTGCCTTGTGTGGTTCACGGACCTGCAGTGTACCCGCTTTCCTGCCGAGCCGGACTATCCGGTCCTGTGGATCTGCCCTTGCAGGGGCGGAGAGACACCGCCCTTCGGGGAACTTGTATTCATGAATCCCTGACGTCCTGTCCACTTTTTTTGGTTCTTCCCCCAATCGGGTTGATCTGGGTGCAGGCTCCCGTTTCTACAGGCTCTCTTGCTCGCCTGTCTGGCCATGAAGCACTACTGGACCATCGAAGGCTTCAACCCAACTTTTGGAAGAACCCTTTTTTTTCGAAAAAGCACGAGGAAGCCATGCAAATAGAATGGAACATCCACAAGGAGCGCGGCAATCTGCGTCCTGTCCTGAGCTATCGCGTCCGGCTGGAGGAGCACGAAAAGGCACTGGCCCTGCCGCAGGTGCAGATACAGTCCTCCATCCCGAGGCCCGAAGAGCACAATCTCAAGTTCTGCTATCCGGGCGTCATGGAGCGTGCGGCAGGCTATAGTCCTTCCGCCTTCTATATCTTGGAGACCCCTTCTCACATGGGGCATCCCATGCTGCACACCCTGGTGCTGCCCTGGCGTGCGGACAATGCCTACCCTGAGGTGGAAGCCTCCTTCGAGAAGCTGCGCGATGCCCTGGAAGACGAGATCCGCAAGGCCTGTGCCAGCGAGCCCATGAACGAGCAGGGTACGGTGCGTGCCTCCGCACAGGGCAAGGTGCGCCTGGCAGCCGGTGTGGCAGCCACCCGCTTCCTGCGCTTGGCTCAGGGGCAGAATTAACAGGTCCGGTTCAGACGGGATCCATACGGAACAGGACAAAAGAGAGCCTTGGGGAGGCCGGCAAGCACAGATCCGGGATCTTGCCTCTCCCATGGAGAATACGTACAAGAACGCAGCAATCCCTGCGCCTGCAAGGAAAAGGTTGATTTCCCGGACAGCAGGGAGCTTTCATTTTGTACGTATTGGAGTTCCGTCAACTACCTCGGCCTGAAGGCCGAGGCTTGAAAGAGCCTCTAGTGTCTAAATCGATAAATCTGACAACTTATATCTAGTTGAAATTATTGGATTTCGTTATCTAGATATCATGACATAATTTTAAAATTAGACACTAGGGCGTGTTGACAAATTAGGTGTCGCCCTGATCTGGCCTGATTTCAGACGGGGTCATGGTGCGACAGTGAGCTCTAATGGAAGTTGGTACGCCCCATTTATATCGGCATATGCCGGTTGCCACTGTCGGATTTTGATTTTGTCAACACGGCCTAGTTGACGAGCCTCAGTCTGCCATTTGACGGGCTTTCGTTGGTTGGGAATGTACGGACACTGCGGGATGGAGCCCCTGGTCCCGCGCTCTGCGGCCGATGGTTCAAAGCTCTGAGAGGCAGGAGAGGGGCTGTCGGCAGGAACCCCCTTCCAACATTGGCGAAGGATCACCACCGGCCGTAAGGCCGAGGAGACAAAACTTGAGGTATTTGTTTTGAATAAGCGCGGAAAGCCGCTGATGCCGTGTTCTTCGGCCAAGGCGCGTCTTCTGCTCAAGGAGAAGAAAACAGCTGTGGTGAGGCGAACGCCTTTCACCCTTCAGCTGACGATCGCTCCCGGTGAAGCGAAACAGCCGGTACGCCTCGGCGTCGATGCTGGAGACAAGCATGTTGGCCTTTCTGCTTCAGCAAAAAAGGCTTAAGCTCTCTGCATCCGAAGTCGAACTGCGTCAGGACAGAACCGACCTGTTTTTCTGCGAGGCTTGAACTGCGCCGCTTCCGCCGCAACCGAAAGACGCGCTCCCATGCGCCTTGGTTCGACAATCGCGTTCGCAGCACGCACAAGGGCTGACTGGTCCCGTCTGTCGAGAATCGAATCAACACGCCTCTTTCGCGCATTTTTGCCATTCTCCGGTTCCTGCCTGTAACGAAGATCACTATGGAAACAGTGGCCTTGCACCTTATCGAAAGACGCAAAACATACCTTACGGAAATCAGAAAGGAGGAAGGCGCTTCCTCCCCTGCATAAATGCAGGGGTATCCGCGCCAGTATTTGTGATGAACGGATCACGGTTTGTTCTTGAACGATGCTGCAACCCCTGCCTGCCTGCCGGGTGTTTCTGGCAGCCCTGTGTGCAGCCCCTTGTACAGGGGAGGTGCGCATGCGCTGGGTAACCCATCAGGTTGGCGCCCTCGGGGCCGCCATCTGGCTGCAGCTGCCGCTGGCAGGCTTGGTGGCGGCCTGGGTCGGCGGCATTTTGCCTGATGTCTTCGATCAGAAGCTGGCCGGCCTCTTTGCCAACAGGCAGAAGGCCTTCAACCGCATTCACCGCGGCTTTACCCACTGGCCAGGACTCTGGCTCGGCCTCGTCTTTGCGGCAGTCCTCCTTGCCTCCAGGGGAGGAGAGTACCTTGTGCGCCCAGTCTGTGTGGGCCTTGCCGTGGGCGGCCTGAGCCATGTGGTGCTGGACATGCTCACCCCGCAGGGCATTCCCCTGCTGCCCTTTTCCCGTAAAAACCGCTTTTCCCTGAAGCTGTGCAAGACAGGCAGCTTTGGCGAATACGCCTTTCTTGCCACCATGATTGTGTGCATGTGGATCTTTTTGCGCGAGGAAGTCTACAGCGAGGCGCACAAGATTGTGCGCATCTTCTGGGGCGCCTGAGCAGAAGGCCGCAAGACAAGACAGCACAAAGGCCGCCCTGTTCCTCTCTTGTGTTATACGAGGAGCAGGGTGGCCTTTTCCTTTGTGCCAGCCTGTTCGGTCTTCTCCCCGTCAGGCTTTCAATGCGGGCTTCTTCAGTCTAACGCTTCATCCCCTGCTCTTTGTGCGGGTCAGCAGGGCATAGAGTTCCTTGGACGTCCAGCCGTTCACCTGCGAAACAAGGTCGCGGACTACTTCCTTGGGCTTCTTGTCCGGGTTGGCAGCGGCGATGAGTTTGAGTACATCCTCTTCTTCCGTGCGCTGCGGGCCTGAGCCTGGCCCTATGACAACCGTGACCTCGCCCAGAAGATCGTCCGGCCAGCCTGTCGGATCGTCCAGGGAGAAGAGAAGAAATTCTTCGTGAATCTTGGTGAGTTCGCGGCAGACCGCCACCGGACGGGGGCCGAGACGGGTCAGGGCTTCCCTGAGGCTTTGCTGCAGGCGATCCTTGCGCTCAAAGAAAACAAGGGTTGTGGGCACTGCGGCAAAGGTGGCAAAGAGGCGGCTGCGTCCGGCTGTATCCCTGGGAAGGAAGCCAAGGAAGGTATAGGGCAGAGGCGCAATGCCTGCGGCACTCAAGGCCGTCACCGGAGCTGAAGGACCGGGCACGGGATGCACGGGGATGCCTTGGCGCCTGCAGGAGCAGACAAGCCTGAAGCCAGGGTCAGCCATCAGCGGGGTGCCTGCATCGGAAACTAGGGCAATGGAAGCACCCTTGCGCAGGAGGTTCAGAATTTCCGGCTCCTTTTCCTGCTCGTTGTGATCGTGAAAGCTCATGACCCGAGCCACATGCAGGCCGAGATCCCGCAGCAGGGCAAAGAGGCGCCTTGTGTCTTCGGCAAGGACGAGATCGCATCCTTCCAGAATGCGGCGGGCTCTGGGAGAGAGGTCATCCCTATTGCCAATGGGCGTGGCCACAATGAAAAGACGGCCCTGTTCGCCGGGAAAGTCTGCGGCAAGGGAGGACATCCCGGAAGGCTGCGTGGCGAGTGTTGTGGCGGATGCGCTGCCTGCAGGCTGCAGATCGGAGAAAGAAGGAGGCTGTACCATGCTTTTTGTTCGCGCTCGCTGTGTTGAAAAGGGTATCCGAGATCAGTCTTTGTCCGTGACGTTCCTTGCGGGAACGCCCCGAAAGGAGAGCCTGTGCAGCGGTGTGGGCCCGAGGCGCTGCAGGGCCTCAAGATGGACCTTCGTGCCGTAGCCCTTGTGCTCGGCCAGACCGTAGCCCGGAAAGCGCTCGTCCATGCGAGTCATGAGCGCATCTCTCCATGTCTTGGCAAGGACAGAGGCCGCCGAGATGGCCGGCACAAGACCGTCGCCCTTCACATAGGCATGCTGTCTGAGGAGCGGCTTTCTGATGAGGGCAAGGGTGCAGCGATCAAGCTCTTCCCTGCTTGAACAGTTCCGCCCTGCAAGACGGGCAAGCAGGCGGGCCTGGACTTCCGGCGGGATGGTCTTGTTGCCGTCCACAAGTACAAGTTCGGGCAGAAAGGACAGGGTTTCGCGCAGCCTGCCCGGTTGGGCGCAATCGGTGAGTCCGGGCAGTTCCGGCAGGTCTCTCAGTCCGGCAGGGCCTGCGAGGGAGGGCTGTGTGCCTTCGGCTCTTCGTCTGCGCCTGCAGGCCAAGGCAAGCAGGGCTTGTGTCATGGCCTCGAAGGTGGCCTGCAGGATATTGATTGTATCAATGCGGGCAGGCCAGACAACGCCAAGGCCCCAGGACAGGGCCTGTTCCCTGATGAGGGGCGCAAGCTCCTCGCGCATGGCAGGAGCAAGCTTCTTGGAATCGTTGAGGCCCGGGATGGTCAGGCCCTCGGGCAGGGACACGGCACAGGCCACGACAGGGCCTGCCAGGCAGCCTCGGCCCACTTCGTCCACTCCGGCCACGCAGGGGCCGGACCAGGGAAGGGAAGAAGCAGGGGCTGCAGCGTCCAGGCCAGGCAGCAGGACAGGATCCTTGTGCAGGCGGTTGCGGGTTCGTGCCACGTTGTTCAGGCTCCGGGACAGTTTTTGGAAAAGGGTGGTTGGGGAGCGGGTCTGAATGCAGGCATGCGCACAGGCCCAGAAACAAGTCAAGCCAGTCTCAGAGGATCTGAAACCGGCCTGAATTGTTCCCTGCAAATGGGAGAGGACAATCTTAGTAGTTGTTGCGGGGCTTGATACGTGCGGCCTTGCCCTTGAGCTGACGCAGGTAGTAGAGACGGCTGCGGCGCACGAGACCACGATTCACAACGTCAATGTGATCGATGAAGGGAGAGTTGAGGGGGAAGATGCGTTCCACTCCAATGCCTTCAGAGATCTTGCGCACGGTGAAGGTGCCGCCGGTCGTGCCGCGATGGATGCGGATGACGCTGCCCTGGAAAACCTGAATACGCTGCTTTTCGCCTTCGATAATGCGCAGATGAACCTTGACAGTGTCTCCGGAACGGAAGGCCGGAATATCCATACGCATATTTTCGCGTTCAATTTTGCGAATGATGTCCATTTTAGGTGAGCTCCTGTACATGGCGTCATGACGCCTGATATTTTCGGGGGAGCGACCCCCGAATTGCAGCATGACTGTTTCTCTGGCCAGAGAACGTACGCTGGGTGAAGAGGCTGCCTCAATCTTAGTCCAATCTGTACAATCTGCGGGCATTGTCGCCGCAGCGTTTCCACAGGACTTCCGGCTCGACGCCCAGGCACTGGGCCATGGTGCGTATGGTAAAGACAGTGTAGGCCGGTTCATTGCGTGTCCCACGCCAGGGCATGGGGGAGAGGTACGGGCAGTCCGTCTCCACAAGAAGTCTGTTGTCTGGGATACAGGGCAGTGCTTCCCGTGACTGAGGATTGTTCTTGAACGTCACTGTACCAGGAAAGGAGACGTACCAGTCATGGGCTGCGAGACGTTCGGCAAGGGCCTTGTCGGCACCGAAGCAATGCCAGACGAGGGGATACCCTGAAAATCCCTCTTTTTCAAGAATGGTGATGGTCGTTTCCACAGCGTCCCGGCAGTGTATGGCAATGGGCATATCCAGCTCTCGTGCCAAGTGCAGCTGGGCTATGAATGGAGCCAGCTGCTGGCTGGGATGAGCCGTGCCGGGTTCGGATCGGGAAAAGTCAAGTCCTATTTCCCCGATGGCGCGTATGCGCGGATTGTCCAGAACGTGTCTGCGTATGGTTTCCAGAGTCCTGGGAGTGAAGGTCGCCGTGTCATCGGGATGGACTCCCAGGAGGAAGAACACTTCCGGGTGATCGTCGAAAAGGCGCGCCTCTTCGGGAAAGGTCTCCGGATTCAGGAAGACGTTGGCAATGCGGGCAAGCCCGCAGGCTCGCGCTCTGGCCAGGACTTCTTCCCTGTCGGTCGTGAACGCCCGACTGTTCAGATGTGCGTGAGAATCTATCCCGTACAGGGGCAGGGACACAGTCTGAGGATCAATGCGTTCTGCATGCTTTTTGGACATGAAACCAACTCCGGTGACATGCCTGTCCGGGTACAAGAGTAGACAGGGCAGGCAAGGGGGGAAGATTGCCGCTCTTTCTCATCCGTGTCAAGTACTTTTTTGGCATGCGGCAGGCGAAGTCGGTAAGGTCCCGGGGCCGGAAGAAGGGCCCATCTCATTCTCGCAGGAGCTGCTGCTCAAAAGAGCGTTCCATGTTCATGCTTCATCGCTTCTTTGTGCTGCAGAAGCATGCAGCTGCCCTGTGCTTTTTCCCATGCAGGCAGCTTGTGCGTTGTGCACAGGGCGGTTTGTCTGTCACTCCTTTCAAAATATAAAAACAATTTTATGTATATGAACAAAAATACATGCGTGGAAAGCAGATCAAATAATATGTATGATAATTTTATATTGCTGTCAGTTTTGCCTGTAGAAAAGCAGAACAGGCACAACAGTCACTGTGCATGAATGTTGCATATGTGACAATCGAGCGTGTTTGTTTTCGGGAAATTGAGCCTGTCTTTTGTGAAACTTGCCTTGTATTCAGTGAAAAAACGCGTTTTTGGGGGAGTTCACAGAAAGGGATTTCTTTGCTAGTGTTTTCTCAAAAGGGGCACATTTTCAGAGCGATCAATCCCCTTCAGGCATCTGACTGCCGGAGCGCACCCCTGCGAGAAGACACCCGGCTTTGTGCAATTCACCCCCTCCCTGCAGGGGCATGGAAGAGTGTAAGGACAGACATGCAGCTCAACAAACAGCGTAAAAGTATTCTGGTCACCGGCGGTTCCGGCTTTCTTGGCGCACATCTGTGCAAGCGTCTGCTCGACGAAGGCCATGAAGTGCTCTGCGTGGACAACTTTTTCTCCAGCTCCCGATCCAATGTCGAGGAATTTCTGGACAATCCCCGCTTTGAACTCATGCGTCACGATGTGACCTTCCCGCTCTATGTGGAAGTCGAGGAAATCTACAATCTTGCCTGCCCGGCCTCGCCCATTCATTACCAGCACGATCCCGTGCAGACCATCAAGACCTGCGTGAACGGAGCGACCAACATGCTGGGCCTTGCCAAGAGGGTGCATGCCCGCATCTTCCAGGCTTCGACCAGCGAAGTCTATGGAGACCCCGAAGTGCATCCCCAGGTGGAAAGCTACTGGGGCCACGTCAATCCCAACGGCATACGTTCCTGCTACGATGAAGGAAAGCGCTGTGCCGAGGCCCTGTTCTTCTCCTACTGGCGTCAGCACCATCTGCCCATCAAGATTGGCCGCATCTTCAATACCTACGGTCCGAAAATGCATCCCAACGACGGCAGGGTCGTGTCCAACTTCATCATCCAGGCCCTTCTTGGCGAGCCCATTACCATCTACGGCGATGGCGAGCAGACACGCTCCTTCTGCTACGTGGATGATCTCATCGAATGCATGGTCCGCTTCATGGCCACGTCCGACGACTTTATCGGCCCCATGAACATGGGCAATCCCGGCGAGTTTACCATCAGGGAACTCGCCGAGAAGATCGTTGCCCTGACCGGCAGCTCGTCCAGGCTCGTCTTTGAACCCCTGCCAGGCGATGACCCCAAGCAGCGTCGTCCCAACATAGACCTTGCCCGGGAAAAGACCGGCTGGGAACCCAAGATCAAGCTTGAAGAAGGCCTTGTCAAAACCATCGCCTACTTCGAGGAACTTCTGAAAAGCGGCTGGAAGAGAGGATAGCCCTTTCTGAAGTTGTGATTTTCGTTTGCACAGATTTTGTCCATGAGGACAATTGAGAATAGATTTATCAATTGCAGAGCCTTTGCAGAACACGCTTCATGCAGAGCCCTGTGCGATCAAGGAGGAGATATGTCTATTTCAAAGATTATGTGCGCTGTCGATCTGGCCGAAGACAGCAAGCCCATTGCCCGGTATACGGCAAATCTTGCCCGTTCCTTTGGTGCCTCTGTGCTGGTCATCTATGCAGCCCCGTCCTTAAGCCAGTATGTCGGCTTCCATGTGCCGCCGAATACCATCGAAAGCTTTGTGGATGAAATCACTGCCGGTGCCGAGCAGAGCATGGACAAGTTCGTGAAGGAGAACTTCGAGGGCATTCAGGCTGAGGGCCGCGTCCTTGTGGGCTATGCTTCCGAAGAGATTCTCCGTCGCTCCGTGGAAGAAAAGTGCGACATCATTGTCATGGGCACCCACGGCCGCACGGGCTTTGACCGTATCCTCTTCGGCTCCGTGGCTGAAAAGGTCGTGCAGAACTCCACCATCCCCGTTCTGACTGTTCGTCCCGAGGACCTTGCCTAAGGATCCAGGTTTCCATACAGTTTTTGGCAGCACTCTCCGGGCGCCGCAAGCCGCATCCTGCGTGCGGGCGCGTTGCCCGGGGCACTTCAAGGCTGCATTCCTCTTTTTCAGAATTCGGCTGACGCACAAGCTCCGGTACACGGCTTTCGTCAGCCGTTCTCTTTCTCTTGTTCGGGAGCAAACATGTTTGAAGATGTCGTCCGCCCGCAGATACGGGCCCTGGAGCCCTATGTTCCGGGTCGTTCCATAGACGAGATACGCCAGCAGTACGGCATTGAGCGTGTCGTGAAAATGGCAAGCAATGAAAATCCCCTGGGTGTGTCCAACCTGGTCAGGGAAGCCTTGGGCCGGCACGCAGACACGGTTTTCAGATACCCTGCAGGCGGCAATCCCCGTCTCGTGGCTGCCCTGGCCGAGCACTGGCAGATTCCTGCCGGCCGCATTGCCGTGGGCAACGGATCGGACGAAATCATAGACATGCTTGTGCGCATGCTGGCAACACCGGAGCGGGACAATGTCGTCTGCTTCAGGCCCTGCTTCTCCCTCTATCCCATACAGTCCCTCATTCAGGGCGTCGAAATCCGCCGTCAGCCGGTCAATGAGGACTTTTCCTTTAACTTTGACAAGCTCTTCTCCCTGGTGGACGAGAAAACGCGGCTTGTCTTCGTGACCACGCCGGACAATCCCTCGGGCTTCTGCCCAAGGCCCGACGAGGTTCTGGACCTTGCAAGGAAGCTGCCGGACAACTGCCTTTTGGTCATAGACGAGGCCTACATGGATTTTGCGCCTGCCGAGGGCGAGACCGAGGCGGACTGGTCCCTGTTCAAGCGGGGCGATCTGCCGGCCAATGCAGCCGTGATCCGCACCTTTTCCAAGAGTTACGGCCTGGCCGGCCTGCGCATAGGTGTCGGCATCCTGCCCGAGGAGCTGGCCGGCTACTACTGGCGTGCGCGCCTGCCCTTCTCCGTGAATATCCTGGCCGAAGAGGCTGTGCTGGCAGCCCTCAAGGACACGGCCTTTCGGGAGCTGACCCTGCAGACCGTGCGCGAGGGACGAAAACAGCTGCACGAAGGACTTGAGGCTCTGGGCTGCACAGTGTGGCCTAGCAGGGCCAACTTTCTCATGTTCCAGCCGCCTGCGCACTGCCAGGCCAGGACCCTGTACGAAAAGCTGCTTTCCCGGGGCGTCATTGTTCGTGCCCTGGCAAGCTACGATCTGCCCGACTTCATTCGCGTCAGTGTGGGCGACAAGAGCGAAAACAGGCTCTTCTTGCAGGAAACGGAAGCCATTTTGCAGGAGCAGGCGTAGTGGAACAGGAACAGCAGACTCAGTTCATTGTCACCCTGGACGGACCTGCCGGTGTGGGCAAGACCACACTGGCCAAAAAGGTGGCCGATGCCCTTGGCATTGCCTATCTGGACACGGGAGCCATGTTCCGCACCATGGCCCTGCGTCTTGGCGAAGATATCCATGGCTTGCCGGAAGCCGCGATCCGCTCAAAGGCGCAGGCCCTGCACTTTGCCCTGCAGGGATCTGGTTCGCAGAGCAGACTGCTCTGCAACGGAGCGGTGGTGGGCGATGAAATCCGCACCGAGGAAGTGGGGCGCATGGCTTCCCTTCTGGCAGCCGTGCCCGTGGTCCGCGAGGTCCTGAAGGACGTGCAGCGGCAGATGGGCCAGGAGACGCCCCTTGTGGTGGAAGGTCGCGACATGGGCACAGTGGTCTTCCCCAGGGCCCGCTTCAAGTTTTTCCTCGACGCCTCGCCAAGGGTGCGCGCCCTGCGCCGCATGGGCGATCTCAAGGCCTTGGGCAAGACCATATCCCTGGCCGATCTGGAACGGCAGATACGCGAGCGCGATGACAGGGACAGAAACAGGCCCGTGGCTCCGCTGCGTCCCGCAGAGGATGCCTACTGCGTGGACACCTCCAACATGGGCATAGACGAAGTGCTGCAGACCATCCTGCGCTGCATCCAGGATCTGAAGGAGAAGGGAACGGCCGGAGCACTTCCTCTTCTTGCAGACTGCATGAAGGCGGTGCACGCAAGGCACCCCCTTGTGCACTTCATTACCAACTATGTGACCGTCAACGACTGCGCCAACATGACCATTGCCGCAGGGGCTGCCCCCATCATGGCCGATGCCCCAGAAGAGGTCGAGGCTGTCACGACACTCTGTCAGGGACTTGTGCTCAATCTGGGGACCCTCAACAAGCGGACGGCCTTCAGCATGGAGCTCGCAGGCAGGGCTGCAAGAAAGGCCGGCCATGCCATTATCCTGGACCCCGTGGGTGCCGGCATCTCCGAGCTGCGCAACTCGACCATACACATGCTTGTGCAGGAGGCCTGCCCCACTGTCATCAAGGGCAACAGCTCGGAAATCCTTTTCCTGGCCAAGGGCACGGGCAAGGCACAGGGGGTCGATGCGGCCGTATCCGACCTGATCAACAGCGACAATGTGCTGGCCCATGCCGCCATGGCCCGCAAGCTTGCAGCCGATCAGTCCTGCGTGATTGTTGTCACCGGCGCTATTGACATAGTGGCCGATGCCCGACGGGCCTATGCCGTGAGCAATGGCCATGCCCTCATGGAAAAGGTCTCGGGAACGGGCTGCATGACGGCAGCCGTGCTTGGAGGCTTTGTGGCCGCCAATCCCGAGAAGCCCCTGGAGGCCAGTCTTGCCGCCGTGGTGGCCATGGGACTGGCCGGCGAACATGCGGCAGCCCGCATGGGCGAGGGCGCTGGCAGTGGCACCTATCGCATGTTCCTCATTGATGCCATGTCCACGCTGCAGGCCGACATGCTTGATGCCGAGGCCAGAATCGAGCGCCTTTTCTAGCAGGATCGGCAGAAAAACACGACTGTACTATTTGTATTTTTTTGTACTAATTGTATAATTTACACAGGAGCCACAACGAATGTCCATAGACAAGGCACGGGCTGCTCTGGCCCAGTTTGGTGCGGATACAAGAATTCTGGAGTTTCCCGTCTCCAGTGCCACGGTGGCACTGGCAGCCGAGGCTTTGCACTGTGAACCGGCCCGCATTGCCAAGACCTTGTCCTACAGAGTGCAGGAAGGTGTTGCCCTCATTGTAACGGCCGGAGACACGAGGGTGGACAACAAGCTTTTCAAGGCACAGTTTCACTGCAAGGCCAAGATGCTGACCCCTGAAGAGGCCGTGGAGCTCGTGGGCCATGCTGTGGGCGGTGTTTGCCCCTTCGGCGTGAACGAGGGCGTGGACGTGTGGCTGGATGTGTCCATGAAGCGCTTTGCGACCGTCTTTCCTGCCTGTGGCAGCAGCAACAGCGCCATCGAACTGACCATGGACGAACTTGAAGCCTTCTCCCGCGCCCGGGGCTGGGTGGATGTCTGCTCCGGCTGGCCCAGAGAACAGGAAAGTGCAACGGTGCTGTAACAGGTTTGCAACCCCTCATCCGTAGGAACTCTGTTGCGTTTCTGAAGGCAGAAGGGCTCTGCAAGTTTTCTCGCACAGCGCACTCTTCTTTCAGAACACAGCAGACAATTTGCAGAAAATCAGCTCAATAAGGTTGCTCTGTTCCGGCGAAAGGGATAGGACAATTTTCAGATCTCCCGGACAGAGATCTGCCGGGAGAAAAGATTTTGGCGGAAACTTTCAGGGAACTTTTACTGTTTGTGAGGAGCTTATGAAAAAGCTGTTGTTCCTTCTGGCCATGCTCTGTGCCGTGAGCGTTGCCCTGCCCGAAGCCCAGGCTCAGCCTCTGCCTGGAGCCAAGTACGTGTACAAGCTGAAAAGCGTCATGCCCGTTGCCGGTCGCCAGGGTGTGGCCTGCGATGGCAAGTTCATCTATGTGAGCTGCTCCAAGGCCCTCTACAAGTACGACATGAACGGCAAGCTTGTCGCCGAGAACAAGAAGCCCTTCGAAGGCTACTCCATCCCCTCCAATCACATTGGTGACATCGACGTTTACAATGGCGAAATCTACGTCGGCGCCGAGAACTTCGTGGACGGCGTGGGCAAGGACATCCAGATTGCCATTCACGATGCCAACACCCTGAAGTTCAAGAGAACCTTCAAGTTCGAACCCAAGTCCGGCCAGGAAGAAGTGTCCGGCATCACCGTTGACCCCGTGAAGAAGACCGTATGGATGTGTTCCTGGGTTGGCGAAGAAAGCGGCCGTTACCTCTATGAATACGACCTGAAGGGCAACTATCTGCGCAAGGTGCATCTGCAGCCTGTTCCGCAGTGGGTGCAGGGTGTGTTCTACTACAACGGCTCCTTGTTCATGACTGCTGACGACGGCACGGCCGATCTGAACGAACCCGACCACCTCTACCGCATCGACATCTCCTCCGACACCTACGCCCATGTGTACATCGAAAAGGTGTTTGACGAAGCCATTCGTCAGGGCGAAATCGAAGGTCTCTGCGTCGATCCTTCTACCGGCGACCTGCTGGTCCACATGAACCGCGGTGCCCAGATTGTGCTTGGCATGACAAAGGGCCTCTACCCCGGCTACAAGGAAGAAGTGCACGAAATCTATCGCTTCGAAATGCTTCCCCGCAGGGGCATGTTGCCTCCCAAGGCTCCCCGTCCGTAGTCACTGACAGAAAAGTCGTTCAGCAAACACAGCAGTCCGCAGGATCGAGCATGATTCTGCGGACTTTTGCGTTTTTGCAGGGCAAGGGACAGGTACCCCAATGCAGGCCTGCCGTGCATCGGGGTTCAAACCAAGGGTTTGTGGAAAAGAATGCGGAGCAGGCTTGCGACCTGTTCTCTTTCTCTTGTAGAATCTCCAAGACTGGAGACGTGGAGGATTTTCCCCGGGCCTCTTTGAGCGGAATGTATGGCGGCATTCCGCTGTTGTGAGGCTGGGAACCGGAACAGGGACAAGGTCTCTGCACGGCCGTGCAGCGTGTCTGAAGGCCCTGGGCAGACTGAACGTTCTTTCTCCAAACGCACAATGTCTGCCTTGTCCCGGTTTTCCTTACGACATGTTTTGGAATTCGTTCTTCTGCCAGCCGCCGCCAAGCTCTCTGCAGATGGAGATGACTGCCTCGTACACCCGAAAGCGCGCCTGCGCCTCCTCCTGCTGTGCCGCCTGCAGCTGCCTGCGCACGTCTAGAAGGTCCATCACGCTTGTGACACCTACCTGATACTGCTTTTCGAGAATGTCGTTGCTTCGGGCAAGGTCCTCGACCTGACGCTGCTTGCTCTCGTACACCTCGCGGCTGCGTCTGTTGTTGTCCAGGGCATCGCGCATGGCCCTGAAGGCATCGCTCACCGTCCTCTTGTAGTCCGCAAGCGCTTCCCTATACTGGGCGTCAGCCTCTTCCTTCGCGGCAACTTTCCTGCCGCCCGAAAAGAGCGTGAGCGCCGGGGAGAGCAAAACGTCCCAGAACGAGGAGAAGGGCGCCGTCACCTTTTCGATGGGCAGAGGAAAAGCCCTCATCGGCAGTGAGCGAGAGCTGTGGGAAGAAGTCCGCTATGGCCGCGCCAATGTTCTCGTTGGCGGCAATGAGTAGTTCCTCTGCGCCCTGAATGTCCGGCCGTCTGCGCATGAGGCTTGCCGGGATGTCCGCCGGAACCTGGACAGGGACAGGCCGTGCAAAGCCTAGCTCCGCATGCTCGGCTCCAAGGGAATCTGCCTCGTGCACCAGGCGTGCGGGGGCCCAGCCAAGGAGCATGGCCAGTTCCCCTTGGCTGGCCGTTATCTGTCGTTCCACGTCCTGGATCTGGGCAGCAGCGTTTTCCCGCTCGGCCATGAAGCGGCGCAGGTGCAGCTCTGGGGAAAGGCCGGCCCGCACCCTGTTTTTGTAGATTTCGCAGGTTCTGCCGTAGCTCTCGTACATGGCCCTGTTGATGGCCAGCGTCTCCTTGAGCTGCAGAAGACGGAACCAGGTCGTGGCTGTGGCAGCGGCTGTCGTCACGCGCATGTCGTCCGTCGCTGCCTGGGCAGCCCTGGCCCTGGCCTTTGCGGAAGCGTGCAGGCGCATGTACTTGCCCCAGAGATCCAGGTTGAAATGCAGGCTCACGGTCTCCCTGTAGGTGTCCTGCCAGCGCGAGGAGTAGTGGTGCATGTCCTTGTCGCCTTCGGTCACCATGCGGGACCCTTCACTGGCTGCAGCGCCAAGTTCAGGCAGGCGGTCGGCCCTGGCCGTTCCTGCTCGTGCCAGCATGGCTTGAGCACGGGCTTCGGACGCCTCAAGAGACAGGTTGTGGGCAAGGGCCTCCGGCACAAGGCGGTTCAGGACAGGATCGCCAAACACGGTCCACCACTGATCCTTCGTGTACTCTGATCCGGGCTCGGCGCTTCCCTGCGGGGGCAGGCTGATGTCCGGCCGGTGATAGTCCGGGGCCACGGCACAGCCGTAGAGCAGGGGCAGGAGCACAAGAACTATGCTGCTCCCTGTGAGAAGCTTTTCTGCTCCCCTGCGCAGGCGCAGGAACAACCTGCGGACAAGGGCAAGCAGGCGCCAGGAGAGGCTGTCGCGCTGTATCGGAAGGGAACTTGAGGGCATGGAGAGAGCCGCGCACACAAATCCCGCAAGGGCCACAAGCGCGTAGATGAGAAAGAGGTGATCGTAGGTGAAGACCTGGGCCTGGTTTCTGACCTCGCTTACCGCAAGAACAAGGGGATTGCCGCCGGCCACGGCATTGCTCCAGACGCCGAGCATGGAGTGCACATAGGGGGAAGAGTCCGTGACGGCAGAGGCGAGCTGTGAAAAGTACCACTGGTTCAGGAGCACACTTACGGGGGACATGGCCGTGGCGCACAGGCCGATGAGGAAGATACTCGGGGCGCTGGTGGCAAGGAGCGCGCCCGAGGCTTCCTTGAGACTGAAGCAGCGCAGAATGAAGGGTGTGCCGGCAATGGTGCCGATGGCAAAGCCCATGCTGCGCAAGGCCAGAGGTAGGGCCAGATGCGGCCAGCCGCTGCCCGCGTCTACACGGGAGAGAAGCAGGGCTGCCACTGCCTCGAGGAAGAGGGCTGTCATAAGGAAGGGCTTGGCGAGATTGCGGCAAGCAATGATGACGCCAGCCGGGATGATGTACAGGACCAGGACACAGAAAGGCAGAACAAAGGTCATGGCAATGTCGAAGGGATGGTAGTGCAGGACATTGCGCATGAAGAGGATGGACTGTATGCGCATGCCCACGTTGCAGACAGTGAGCAGTATGGCTGCCACAAGGGTCAGGAAGGCTCCCTTCTTGAGATAGGGGCCAGTTTCGAAAAGAGGGTGTCTGCCAAAGCAGCAGTTCGTGACGAGCAGGGCCAGGCTTGCGAAGGCAACAAAAAGCACACAGACGATTTCGACAGAGGTCCAGCCGCGGCTTTGCCCGTAGCACACGCAAATCAGAATGCTTCCCAGGAAGAAAAGGAAGGAGAGCACGGAGACATTGTCCACAAGATCGGGCTTGGCCTTCTGTTCCGGCAAGAGGAAGAGGCAGATGAAAAAGCTTGGGATGGTGAAGACAAGATGCAGGAGAAAGAGCGCGTGCCAGGAGAGGAAGGAGACCAGAATGCCGCCCAGAATGGGGCTTACATTGGAGCTGATGGCAATGGAGAGGCGCACAAAGGACACGTAGAGGGGGATCTTCTTCAGCGGCACGAGCTTGACCACAAGGGGGCCAGGGGTTGCGCAGAAAAAGGTCGAGGCGGCAAAGCCCTCGATGGCGAAGAAGATCACGAGCATGGGAAAGGAAGTGGCAGAGGCGGCGCCGATGCTTGCCAGGATCATGGCAAGAAGCGAGAAGAGGACTGTCTTGCGAAAGCCAAGCACGGCGAAAATGACGCCAATATATCTGCGCACAAAGGCCAGCATCATGACATAGCTTGCCACAAGGCAGCCGAGATCGATGAGATCCGTGTTCAGATCTCCGGACAGGGCAAGATAGGCCGAATTGATCATGGCCACGCTTGTGATGGGCAGCATGCATGACACTGCTGCCACGAAGAGGACTAGGCCGTGTTGACAAAATCAAAATCCGACAGTGGCAACCGGCATATGCCGATATAAATGGGGCGTACCAACTTTCATTAGAGCTCACTGTCGCACCATGACCCGTCTGAAATCAGGCCAGATCAGGGCGACACCTAATTTGTCAACACGCCCTAAGGATGGTTCCTCTCGCTGGTGGTGCCGTGCGTGCGAGTCCTCCTTTGACAACGAGAAAGGCAAGCCTGGTCGCGAACGGGTAAAGCCTGCAGTGACGGATTTCGTTTGCGAGAAGTGTGGGCAGCCACTCAAGCATATCAAGACCGAGAAGTACGACTTCTTTGTCTGCTCTGCCTGCACCCAAGGATGCCTGCGGCACAACCTACGACAATGTGGACGGCAGGCCAGTGTCAAAGGATTGCGCGGACAAACAGAGTTTACCTGCGAGAAGTGTGGCAAGCCTCTCAAGCACATCAAGACCAGCAAATATGACTTCTTTGCCTGCACTGCAGACAAGGAGGAATGTGGTGCAACCTACAATAATGAGACGGTAAACCGGTAGCCAAGAGGTCTCGTGAAGCGACAGAGTACACGTACAAAAAATGCGGCAAGCCCCTGATGCTCTTTGAGGGGATTGGCAAGAACGGCAAGCCCTACAAGAAATTCAACTGCACAGTTTTTCCCAAATGCAAACAGTTCTATTGGGGAAAAGAAGATGGCACTCCCAATTTTGAGATAGCAGGCTAATCAAACCAGCAACAGCCTATTGCTTAGGCGTCAAAGTGCGACAGTTTGACTCTCTGCTAAGATACTGAAACCATACATTTTAGTTTTCAGACACCTCCTAAATTTTATATCTTACAAAGGAATTTATCTTTTCTTTTAATATTTCATTTGCTTTATCTATTAAATATTTTTTAGTCCATAAACTATATTCAAATATTGTGCTATCAAAATAACTATCTTCTCTTACAGTGGAATAATTAAATATAATAGGAAGGTTTTCTATAGTAGAGTAAAACTCTCCTGTGTTTGAAAACATGAGTTTATTTAATTTTTTTTCTTTTCCATATTCTGGATAATTATATGAAATTTTTTTTGATGTTCCAATAATACAGTATGTTTTCTCATTTGCCGAATTGAATGTAACAAAATCCTGTTCATATATCTCACCAAGGCATATTAAATTATGCTTTAATGTTTTTTGATTGCGATAATCAAAAACAATTAGATACTTTTTATTTATTTTTGTTTCTTGTTGATCTTCATAGTTATCAATGCTTGTTCCCTCGATTTGTGTTACGGAATATCTAGAACCAATTAACACAGCTGCAAGTTCTCTAAATTTTTCGTAGTTTTCTTTTTCAGTATTTTTATTGCAATATGCTGTTATTATTCCTGAATCAAATTTTTTATATCTTTTCCATATTTTTGATAATAATGGCATATTCATTTTCATTGTGTTTTTATCAAGTTTTGCTATATCATTTTTATAATTATAGTACATAGTAAACATCCTTTTTGGTGTTTAAAAAACAATGAAAAATAGCTAAAATTACTATGACTATTGAGAAATCAAACATATAATGTATCCGCTCAGGGGGTAGTCTTCCGGTGATGTGGTCAATGTTTTGGCGATAAAAAAATTTAAAGGTTCAGGAATCTGTTCCCATGATTGAATGAGCAACCAATTTTATTCCAAACTTGCTTGCAAAAGCCAAGCATCCTTCCGGGGGCGCTGCCCCCGGACCCCTGCCTCTCGCCGCCGAGGAGGCTCGGGGGATGCAGGACGAAGGGCTTTTAGCCCTTCCTCTGCATTCCCACGAGCAGAGCGTATTACCTAGCTGCCTCACGTCAAGGAGCTTTCGCGGCATATCCTCGCCTGGCTGCGCCAGGCTCCGGTATTCCACGACTCCTTGACATGAGTCCGCTAGGCAGTAATGAGGAAGCACTCAGAAAAGCACATCATGCTGAAATAGGCATATGATTGCCTTTTTGATTGTGCTCAATCATCCATTTCCCAACATATTGCATAGGTGTAAGGCCTACAAGCTCTATCTGAATACGCTCCCAATTATAATAGTAAATAAATTTATCATAGGTGTCGGCCAATTCTTCTATAGAAGAAAATGTGATCCCATAAAATTTTTCTTCTTTTAAACGTCCAAAAAAGCTTTCACAGGCACCATTATCCAGACAGTTTCCTTTCCTTGACATACTTTGCACAACACCATCTCTGTTTACAATAGTATTTCGATACATTTCATGTTGATATTGATGCCCCTGATCAGAATGAATAATCGTTTTTGTGCCTTCTGGTATTTGAGCAAATACAGAATTAAGCCCAGTCATAACAGCTTGAACAGTAGGACTAGTACTTAAAGTATAAGCAATAACTCTATTTCCATATAAATCAATGAAAACAGAAAAATAAATTTTTTTACTATTTACTTCAAATTCACTAATATCTGTGACAATTTTTTGATTTGGTCTTTCAGTAGAAAAATCACGATTCAATAAATTTGGCACTAATTTTCCAATTTGTCCTTTGTATGAGCTATACTTTGATCTTTTATTTGAAGCTCTTACACAAATATTACATTCCTTCATCAATTTCGCTACTAGATATTCTGATATGTATATATTGTATTTATTTCGTAACTCTTGACAAATTCGACGCTTGCCATAAGTATTACTAGTATCTTTAGCAATCTGTGTAATTTTATCTTTATATAGAGAATATTTGTCATATTTATTTTTCTTTTTACTATAATAATATTTTGTATCTTTTGTGATATTAAGAATTTTTAGAAGTGTGTTTTTATTATATGATTGATTTTCTTGCCCTAGCTCTTCGTATATTGTATATCTAATATTGTTTACTTCTTTTGACTTAAGTGTCTTTGAAGAACTAGGGCTCTCAATTTTTTTAATGCAGATACCCACAACTTTATTTTTTGATTATAAATTTTATATGCTTTTATTTGAACATCTTGGGGTAACTCGTCAAATCCATCACTATATATATCTATATCGCATGTTCTTCCCTGGCAAGAACGGTACTGAGAAGCTGGAATTCCTTTAGGGAATTCGCCAAGAATTCGATCTGCTACATCACCTAAAGTCTCGTTGACAGGCTCTTGCTTTTCACTCTCCTTGTGCTGTTCAATAATAGCTTTTTGTTGTTTGTTTTGTTCGCTGACTGTTTTATTTCTCATTTTCTTCTTGCAACGTCCTGATTTTACAGGAGCAGTTGCTTTTCCTACACGAGGAAAATCAGGACAAGGAACAGCCGGTGGTTCTTCTGGAATGGGAAAGGTATGCAATACTATTTGGTCACCAGCAAAGCTCGTCTTTCTGGTTCCCCGTTGTATCTCTGGCAACTCCTGCCCTAGCTCGCCAGAAAACTTGGGAATTTCACAAGGAATGGCAAGAGCTGCTTCAGAGGCCTTACGCTTAGCCATCAAGGTATATAGATTTTTTCTACTTGCCTTGAACATGATGGCGCCACGGTCGACGGCTATGTTATCCAGGAACAGCCTCTCGGTAATACTTTTAAGTTCCTCCTCTGTATAATTGGGATGGTTTCCAGCTACATAATAATCATATGTTTCTTCCTTGCCATGAAACCTATAAAATGACATTAAACGCACTGCTACTGACTCTGACAACCCAAGTTGTAGACGTACATCTTTGCATGTAGCTCGTGCATCCATAAGATTTACGAACAAATCAAATTGATTATTTGTTAATTCCAAGAGGCCCTCCCTAGGTAAAATCGAGATATCAATATTATAGTAGATATGAAATCGATATTCAAACCGAAATTGAAGTGGCCTAGAATTTCTCCAATTTGACGGCTGACAGGCCGTGGGGCGTTTCCCCCTACAACCATCGCCAAATTTTGTATCACATCACGGTTACCCCCCCCCTGAACGGATGCAACCGATTTTTGACGGGCACTCATCCCCTCTCTCAGATGAGCTGAGTAGACACTTAGGATTTGTTCAGAAATAACTTGGTTTCATTTGAACGCATTTATCAGAGTCAGAGGCGGAACTATAGCCGATGCAGTTCATAAAAACGATTGAGTAATTTCTGGACGATTCCTTAGTTTGATGAGAGTTCGGCTTCCCTGTTTTCTCCCGTTATACAGCCATTTGCCCTGGTTCTTGCCAGTCACTTCCAAAACTAATGATCCACCATCTTGTAATGTACATGGATTACCGGCACGTAAGGCTTTGCTTACAGCAGAGGCAGTCAGAAGATTGAATTTTTTTGCCATGATGCCAACCTTTTAGATGGTATTGGTATCCCTTTTGCCTAAAAAAGCCTAAATTTTGGTATCCCTCTGCGAAAGGGATACCAAAAGGAATACCAAATATCAGAGACGATTGGCAACGAACGTGCAGGAATAGACAGCCTTAGAGGGCCTAACTATCTAAAAAACAAAGGGGTTTTGCTACTGATGGACAGTAACAAAACCCCAAGGATTTCCATAACTGGTGGAGAAGAGGAGATTTGAACTCCCGACCCCCGCAATGCGAATGAGAAGAATTGAAAAAATAACCAAATAAATTCAGTTGGTTAAAGAAAATTCATTTGGCAAAAAAAGCATTTTCAACGCTTCACTCGCGCAGGAAATAGCTTCTCCAAGGGCTTGGCAGCCTGCAACTTTATCCCTGACAATACTGAGCTAGTAGTCCCCTTCATAAATCCTTAGGCACTCATCTGACGCTCACTCTGGTATCTATGCCAACTTGAGTTCCAAGACATGCCCAAAGACTTACGAAATGCAATACTAGTGCCTAAATTGAAAAGTCCACAAACTTATATATTGCTGAAATAATTGGATTTCATTGCCTAAGTAGTATAGCGAATTTTTGCAATGGGACACTAATATTCTTCAAAAAAAAGTATGCGCCTTCTAACATATATCATTGTTAAAGTCAATTGTTTCAATGTAAAGATATTGATATTTTAAAAGGATTTCGATTAATTAATTTCTATAATTTAATATTTATAATGATTTGTGATATAGATCAAAAAAATTAAAGTTTATAGGTTTTGTATAAAATAATGTGGCAGAGTGGTGACAACTCTGCCACATTATTTTATATATTGTTTATAATTAATATTACTTTTCTGCTAATCCTCCTTCAAAATTTCTTCAGCTGCCTTGAGAACAATGATTGCAATAGATATCCAACCCATAAGTCACCTCCGTATGACTAACTGTTTATGCAGGACACGATAGAGAGCAGGAGCGAGTTCCGTCAGTGATGTGATCATCTCGCTGCTGACTGGAAGGAGATTTCCAAGCACACTTGATTGAATTCCGATACCTCCAATCTCGAAATTGCTTGCTCGAAGTTTCCGTATGGTTTGTGTTGCGAGGATGTAATCGTCAGGCTCGCCATCTGTAATCAGCAGGATGAGCTTGCGCTTCTCCTTCAGGGGAACCATTTGTGTGGCGACCCAACACATAGCCTCGGCCAGTGGAGTGGAACCACTGGCCTGCACACTCATTGGTCTGAGCCTTTCCCCGTGACGTTTGAGGGGAAAGATGGTCGGTAGCGAATCGGCTGTCTGCTGACCGGGGAACGTAGTGATGCCTACGTTGATCCCCGGTATCCGTGTCAGAGCGGTAGCTACCGCATAGCAGGCTGCCGTAGCCAGCTCCATGTCACTACTCATGGACGCAGAAGAATCCAGCAGGAGATGGACCGCCGTATCGGTGTCCTCTACATGATTCGGCTGGAGAAAGATTCGTGGATTTGCGGTAGATAATCGGTAGAGATGGTGTCCGTCTATCCGTCCCCTCCTTCCGGGCGTATTCCTCTTGAGCGTCTGGGCCTGCAACAGTGCTTGCAGCTTCATGCCCATGGCCCTGGATGTGGCCTGTGTTTCCTTGAGCAATGCGTCTGGCAATGGTGTTGTTTGCGTTGGGGATACGACTGCCAATCGCATTACATTCGTTGTGTTTGCGTTTGCAGTCAGTTGTGCAGAGAGTTTTTCGTCAAGATTTTCAGGGAGTTCATCGGCAGTGGCCTCCAAACACTGCTTCAGCAGATTTTCTCCTTGTAGTTTATCCGAGTCAGGGATGACAGGGATACTGTTGGAAATGGTCGAGGACTGTGTACTTGGGGGATCTGTCTGGTGATTGTCGGCAGAGGTCTGAGCAGCCTCCAGGTTTCGTCGAGATGCGTTGTCTTTGCTATCGGAATGTTGTGCGGATTCGTTGTGATTTTGTGCGGATTGTCCCTCCTTCGATTTTTGTTCCAGCAGGTGGAGGATACGATGCGTAAAAGAGATGCTGTCATGGGTACTGCGGCAGTGGTCTGGAATATCCCCCAGGATGGCGTCTAAATCCTCCTTGAGCGATCCCCAAAGGCCGGAAATAACGGCTGCGTATTCATCGCATTGGGTAACCAGGTCAGGTACGTCCCAGGAACGCAGTGTCAGCAAGATGTAGTTCAAAACAGGAAAGGACGGCATTTCACCGTCCTTTTCTTTCTCCTGTTCCATGAACATGTGGCGTATGAGCCAGTCAAAATGTCTTCGACAACCAGGGTATCGTTTCACAAGTTCGTGTTCGATGCGCCAGTCCTCTATCGCATTCCAAATGAAAAATCCGGTTGGGCTCAGGTTGGCTGCTTTCACGGCCTGAAAATCCGTGAACCTGATATGGGCAGCCTCATGGTCAATATATCCATTGACAAGTCCGAGCATCTCCTCCTCTCCGTCCATGGGGAGAGGAGGGATGTATATGGTGTCGCCGTCTGTGCAGGCAGTATCGCATGCCCTTGTTCGTACCTTCACGCCCAGCTTGTCGCCGAGCATGGAGGCCACAAGAGGCAAGGCTTGTCCAATGTCCTTTGTCCTGTTCATCAAATCTCCTTGCATCACCCCAACTACCATAATCCCATGCTGTCCAGATGGGAGACAGGAATGGATGGTTGGTCAGCCAGGGCAGCTGGATCAGAATTGCCATGAAAATTGGATTGTCTGGGGGGTACCCCAGCATTTTCTTCAGTGAGTTCAGAGATTGGTGCGAGCTGATCGATGTTCCAGTTCATAAGCGTATTTTCAGCAGACGAGTCCGTCATAATAGCCTGCGACTGAGCCAGAAGCGATTCCGTATCCTTGAACATGCAGATAAGCCCCTGAAGGGTGAGCAGGGGAGCACCCATGATATTCCCCTTCTTCGGCATCTTGGAGAGAGCGGTATCGATAAGTTGTACAGCAGGCAGAACATGCGGATCGATGAAGGATAGGCCAGCAAGCTTGTCCCGCATGGTTTTGATTGGAGAAAGGGCCTTGTGAGTCACTTCCGTTCTGCCCTCAAAAACCTTCTTCCAAATGTCGGCTGCGTCACGCGAGATCTCCTGAAAGAGTGTTGTTCCGAGGTTTCCGACTTCTTCACCCAGACCAGATTCAAGTTCGGTTGTGTCATTGCTCAGTTGGGCCGCAGGCATGACACGGAACATTTGCCATACGAAATTCATACGGGAATCGACGTATTCTCTGCTGACGGTCGATCCCTTGATGATTCCTGCCCAGGAGGGATGTCTGGCGATCCAGTCGTCTATGGCTGCATCATAACCAGAGAGAAAATCCTCCTTCTCCACGAAGAAATTGTCCCGAATATCGCAGAGGCCCTGTATGACTTCCGACGCCTTGTCTTCAGGAATGGCCCAACCAGACAGGAAGCGGACGCCAACCTTGTTCAGAAGAGTGACTGCACGAGCCTTGAGCTTGAGAAAGACGTTAAGGCGAGCCGGATCACAGATTTTCTTGGAACCCAGAGAGGCCAAATCTTCCGGCGGCAGTTCGATTCCCCCAAAGTCTTCTGCCGTGAGTTTTCTTCTTGCGGACCACAGGGTGATGTCCAGATTGATGACAAGGATGTTATCAAGAACCTGTATGGGCGTAACCAGTGTCTGTGTTTCCATGAGATTCTCCATCGAAAGTGTACGGGATTAGTCGGTCGTTATGGGAAAGATGCGTTCAGCCATTTCACGAAGAGCCATTCTGCTGGGAGCAGAGGCACGAAAGCCCAGAGCCCTGTCCAGCGCATACAGGACAGGCGAGATCCCCTGACGGGCAAGAGGTTGAAAGGCCACTGTGAGCTTTGCCCAGCGGATCAGAGTACGGGTAGAAAACGTCACTTCCAGAGCGTCATGCGCCGAAGATGCGCCCATGAAGTTTTTGCGGACATCGTTGGCGAGGTCTACCATCTTGTCTGTTACTTCAGTTGGGAGCACGGGGAACATGCGGTGCAGGATTCCACATTCCACCTGACGGCTCGGATAGGTGATTTCCGTCACGATGAAGCGATCCATGAAAGCGATGTTCTGTCTCAGTACGCCTTGATACAGACCAGTTTCGTCACTGGCCCCATTGGAGTTGGCAGTCGCAATGAAACGAAACATGGGATCGGGGACAACCAGCTCTCCGTTGTTTTCTGCGATGCAAAGCGGTGAACCATCCAGTATGGTGTTGATCCCTGCAAGTGTCGCCGGGGAACAGAGGTCTATTTCGTTGAAGAGGAAGATTCCTCCCTGCTTCATGGCCATGGTGAGAGGACCATCTTCAAAGACCATACTGCCTTCATGCACGGCGAGGTGTCCGATAAGGTCAGGGAACTCCAGACGGTCATGCCCATTTGCTTCAAACACGGGATAGTTCAAGCGGGCAGCAATCTGGCGGATAAGGCTTGATTTGCCAGCACCCACAGAACCAAAGAGATAGAGCGGATCAGGGTTTGGCATGAGAAACCAGACCACAACATCTCTGACTTCGTTGTGAAGGGTGTAGTAGGGATCTATGGAAGGGGTGTATTCGGAAGGGGCATCGTACCCCATGATTTTTGTTCCAGAGCTCTTGCCGCTAAACAGGAGGCCAGCATCAAAGGTTCGAGGGTGTGCCATGACAAACTCCATAAATGAAAAATCCCCAGTCCATCCGAAGACGGACCGGGGATTTATGCGTGGGATTCACGAAAGATTATCTGTCTGCTGAATCTGACATCGAAAGGGTTTGAGTAGAATGTGCCCAGTTCTTCCACATCATCAATGAATTCTCCCACTCGAATGAACAGATATTCATCTTGTTTAAGAGAGTTAATGAATTTTTCTATCCATTGCACTTCTGGAAAATCTTCGTACCATTTGACGGATTTCCAATAGAAGAGTTCTGCTCCAGAAGAATCCTTGAGATGCTTTTTAGGATGATTTATCAGATTCGTGTTAATGTTGTTTTGTGGTTTATTTTTCGTATATGTTGATAATTTTGCAGTAGCATGTGCCGAGAGCACAAGCGCAACATCTGAATAGTATCCCATTGAGGTTATCCTTTTAATGTGTTGATTGTGAGCCTGCTCGACGGAAGTCCTACCTTTTCATGTCGGGCAAACATGGCAGGTACATCCATGTCTATTCCTTCCATGGCAAAGACCACACCTATCTCCTCTGCCAAACTGTCACGGTCAAGGCTGCGGCGGCCCGGAATATCGGAGACCCTGAATCTCCTGTTGCCAACGCTCACCCACTGTCCATGGGCATCAATGTGGGCATACATCTCTTTCATTTCTCCCTCTGCTTGCTTGATTTTTTCATCCAATGCTGAACGTTCCGACTTCCAGGTGATCAGTTGTTCCAGTTGTTCACGCAATTCCGGGTGTTCGAGACCGGTAAATTTCGGGCAATTTCCGGCATAGTTGCAGTGAGAGCACAGGGGATGGTAGCCGGAGGCTACCTTGAGATCTTCTGCAAGCAACTGACCTTCTTTCAGTGCAGAGATTTCCTTCCAAAGAGACACGCCGGCATCAAGACCGGTTTTCAGCATGTTGCTATCCGGTATATAGGGGCCAAAGACCTTGGCATCCTGCATGGAAAGGCACAAGACCCATGCCTCAAGATCCACATCCCGAACGTTCCAGGGGAGTTCTGCCCCCAGAGCAATATTGGCTATGGATGGAAAGGAGAGATTGTCATACGGATATGCTCCAGTATGGGGGATGCAGCTGAAACAAGGCTTGTTCCAATTCTCCGCAAGCAGTCCGATCTGGCCGTAGACTTGCATCTCGTAGGAAGAATACAGGAACTCCGGTAACTTTTGGCAACTTTTGACTTCAAGGATTCTGACTGTAGGGCGAGGCTGTGTAGTTGCCAGCACAAAATCAAGATGGGCTTTGAAGTCTACTCCTTCGTATTGGGTTGAGATCTCCAGCTGACGGATATGCGGCAACATCAGGCCATCAAAAGCCTGTGCAACGCCATTTTCAAACCAGTGACCACGGCTGAGGGTGAGAAGTTGGGGCAAGTCCCGAGACTGACCTTGTCCATGTGCACGCTTCAAGACTGCTGCCCTTGGGCATGAGAAGTATGAGGCCACATCGCTCATACCTATATAGGACGCACGGTCTCCAAGCTGTTGAAGGGTAGATGATTGCTGGAATTGAGCCAGACCGCTGGCTATGATGTTTAGCAAGCGTTCTTCTCTGTCTTTCATGGTGAGCTCCATTTGGTGAGAGTCCTGGATTCAATTTTGGGCTCGGATTTGTTGTAGGGGGGTACATCAGGCAGCTTCGGTGAACTTCCACCAGACCCGCTGTTGGCTGTTCCACATGAAACCTGCTGCCTTGAGGAATTCCTTTTTGTTCATGGTATTTCCCGTAGCAATGACATACTTGCGGCCATCCTGAGACTGCATGGCCTTGTAGGTGACTCCATCCAGTCTGGGTAATGGAGAAAGGGCGTCCTGCGGAGTTTGGGGAGGCTGCGGAGGGAGACGATGCGGGCGATTGTTGTTCTGGGTACGTGTGGGCAGCTTGGCTGCTTCACCGTCATCGTCTTCAGTGATGATGCCCAACATGGCGCACAGTGAGTATCTGCGGGCATAAGTCATGGCAGAGCCCATGCCCTGGGGGTCGTTCTTGGGCAGGGGAATGACGGCAGTACCAGAAATCCACTGCCCTGATTCGGCATGAATCAGGCGAGTTTCAAGACCGATATGTCCCGGACCGAGTTCCACGGGGGCAGCGCACGGTAATTGTGTCAGCCAGATACCATGAGAAAGCAAAACGTCCCTGCAAGCTTCCATCACGCTGTTGAGGCTTGCGTAGGTGCTCTTGGTGAAGGGATTGGTTGAATCCTTGACAACAGGGGCCAGCTCTTTTTGGACATCTATGAGAGATTTTGCCAGCCTAACAATATCTTGTGAGCTGTGAGTATCCATATTTTTCTCCTGAGATAACAAAAAAGCTCCGTCCGGCTTATACCGAACGAAGCTTTGTTAATAAAAATACAGTATTTTCAACGTGATAATATATATGTGTATATTGTTGAAATACAATTTTTGAGTGTATAAAGCGTTATAGATATTTTGGGAGCTGGCTAGGCAATGTCAAAGACTTGACGTTTCGGAGTCTTTAGATACAAAAAAACATTTTAGAAAGCACTTTAAATTATATTAGTTTCTGTTTAGTTTTCTAGAAGCTAAAATAAATGCGCTATTTGCCATTTCTATATTTCCTAAATCTACAAATATATCTCCTAGTTGTTCTGCAAGTTCAGGTGTTAATTGGTCATCCAGATCGTTTAATACTTCTACAGCAATTCTATACGCATCTTCTTTTTTTCTAACAAGAAAAAATGTCCTTGAAGCTAGAATATATGCATCTGCCCTAGCTCTCTTTAAATCATGAATTTCCTTAAGAAATATTAGTGCTTCATTATATTTTTTATCATTAAATAGACTAATTGCTATTTGGTATAAGTTATCACTATATACATCAGAGAAATATTTGCTTTTGTAGGTATAAGAAATTTTATTAATTGAAGATCTATATGGCACAGAAGCTACTGCTACAAACCAATTATCATGGTGCGCAGTAAAAAATTCAACATTCGTTAAAATAAATTTGCTATCATTCTTTTTTAGTCTAGACATGTATACATCTTCAGCATGTTGTTCTTGTTTAAATTTGCTGTGATCTGCTTTTTTTACAAGTTCTAAGTATAGACTATGCCGTGCTTGTAAAGATAATGCCTTCAATTCAACTTGTTCGGCACGATAATCCTGATGAGAAAAGCGAACTTGTCGTGACCGAATACAAAGCATATATTTATCAGTTTGGGCGCACTCATTCAAAGTATGCCTAGGGTTTGTCCAGCGAGTAACTAGCTCGGCAGTGCCCCCTCTTTTTGTGATATAGAACTTTATTCCCTCTACAGTCGCCCACGAGGGAGCGACTGAGAGAGATATATGCCCTAAAATAAGCAAGAGAATGAGACTACAAATTCTCATCTCGTGTTACCTGGCCTGTAGCCCCTTGACTTGGAGCTTGTGGCTTAGATGCACCACTAGTAGTTGTTCCGGGTGTTGTAACTTGAGATGTAGAGGAGCCGGCTTGAGTTTGTTGTAGGTTCGGATCAACAAGTTGAGTTTGCTGTATGGTTTGATTTAATTCATTTGCATTAGCAGTAGCACTTGGCATATAAAGAGCAAGTGACTGTGCCATGGTTCCATCCTCATTCATAAAGGTGCGAACCATAACTCCTGGGGGCAGAACACCAGAACGCATACTTGAAATTTGATCCTGACTCATTCTAGTGGTGACAAATGTACTCCTTTGCTGCTCCAGTTTTTTAACAGCAGTAGTGTCCGACTGAGCTGCAACAGGATCTTCTGCCAGTGCTTCTTCAAAAGAGCTATAAACTTCCTTAATAGAAGATTCCATAGATGAAGTTCCAGCAACTGTATCGCCTAATATAATACCACAAAGAGAGCTTCTTGCTCTCATTGCAGCAATTTTTTGTGCTTCCAAGCGCAATTTCACTTCAATAGCAGGATTCGAATTGGTTCCCACGATGGCTGAACCAAAACCTACGAAGGCAATCTCGTTAGTCTGGGGAATCGTAATAGTTGTCCCGCCCACTGGAGGCATCAAACCATTAGAGACCTCGGCGAGTACCTGATTAAGACCATCTTTTAAAGTATCCGCACTCAACGACTTGGGATCAATGCGATCATATCTAGCCGTCGTCTTGGGAGAGGTCACAATAGTCACTGAGACTATACCATTACCTTTCTCTTTATTTTGCTTATCACTAATATTGTAAACAACATAACCTCTAAGCAATCCCGCAACAATCTCTTTTATAGCTTCAGAACTAGTCGCAGATGTGTTGACAAGTTCCTGTTGTGAATCAACAAGATTGCTCATTTCGTTTACAATCTGCTCTTGTGATTCTGTTGAAAGGCCTCCTAAAGCACTTGCTAGATACTTTTTTGCCTCAAGATAAGCTTTTTGGTATGCAATACGCTGTGCAATCAAAGTAGCCGTAAGATTTTGTGAAAGAGCATAGCCACTAGTACCAGTAGCTACCCAACCAAATCCACTGGGAAACTTGATTTGTTCGCATCCACCGCCTTCAGGAATGAACTTTACCGCAGCGTTAACCGCATCTTGAGCTGTTGCGGCAGTAACTGCTTGAATGCCACCAATTCCTTCTTCTTTTTTAACCTGATCGGGTTGCTTTATCTGTTGAGTTATAGCTTTCGCTTCTTCTGATTGTGCCTGCACAGGTGGCAAAAAATCGTCTGCACTGAGCTGTGCAGCTGCGATAGGCGAGGCATAAAGAGAGAATATCAAAATTAATGTTATAATAGAGAGTTTCATATAGTCACCTATTTCCTACCTTTTCTGAGAGTGGAACATGTCGGCGGATATCCTCCCCTAGGCGGCGATCCCGACACGGGGGAAAATAGGCGTAAGGTATTG
>CALVHF010000008.1 GCA_944327295.1 uncultured Desulfovibrio sp.
CTACAACGAGAAGCTGCTCAAGTCCGGCCCCGGCAAGATTTCGCCCTTCATGATCCCCATGCTCATCTCCAACATGGGTCCCGGCGAAATCGGCATCAAGCACGGCATCAAGGGGCCCAATCTGGTCACCACCTCGGCCTGCGCCTCGGCCAGCCATGCCCTGGGGACTGCCTACTCGGAAATCATTCTGGGCCGCGTGCGTGCCTGCATTTCCGGCGGCGTTGAAGCCACAGTCACTCCGCTGGGCGTTGCCGGCTTCACGGCTCTCAAAGCCCTGTCCACCCATTTCAACGACAATCCCACCCAGGCGTCCAGACCCTTTGACGCCGATCGCGACGGCTTTGTCATCGGCGAAGGCTGCGGTCTGCTCATGCTTGAGCGCCTTGAAGACGCCAAGGAGCGCGGAGCAAAGATCTACGCCGAAATTGTGGGCTACGGCGCTTCCTGTGACGCCTACCACATGACGGCTCCCGATCCCGAAGGCACGGGCATGGAATGGGCCATGCGCAATGCCCTCAAGGATGCAGGCATTGCACCTGAAGCCATCACCCACATCAATGCCCACGCCACCTCCACCAAGCAGGGCGACGTCATTGAGACCCGCGCCATGAAGAAGGTCTTTGGCGACCATGCCAAGAACCTGCATATCTCTGCCACCAAGTCCATGACCGGCCACCTGCTCGGTGCCGCCGGCGGCATCGAGGCCTGCTTCACGGCCCTGGCGCTCAAGGAAGAGATTGTGCCGCCCACCATCAATCTCTCCAATCCCGATCCCGAATGCGATCTCGATTATACGGCCAACACGGCCCGGAACGTGGCCTGCGAATACGCCCTGTGCAACTCCTTCGGCTTTGGCGGCACCAATGCCACCATCGTGCTGAAGAAGTGGACCGACTAGCCTGAGACATCAATTATCACGGGAAGAACTGTTCACCTCTTTCCGGTCGCAGTGCCGGGATCTGGGCGAACGGTTCTTTTTTTCACGGACGCTTCATCGCGCCCAGCCCCGCTCTCTTGCCGCCAGAACAACCCGGCGCGTGTTTTGTGGAGTGTACCAAAAATGGACGAAATCTTTCTGCAGGATCTGGAACTTGCCAGGGCCATTGCTCTGGAGAGCGAACGCCAGGTGACCAAGCTTGAGCTCATTGCCTCCGAAAACTTTACTTCTCCTGCGGTCCGCCAGGCCCAGGGCAGCTGCCTGACCCACAAGTATGCCGAAGGCTATCCGGGACACCGCTACTACGGCGGCTGCGAATACGTGGATCTGGCCGAAAACCTGGCCATTGACAGGGCAAAGCAGCTCTTTGGCGCTGAATACGCCAACGTGCAGCCCCATTCCGGCTCCCAGGCCAACATGGCTGCCTACTTTGCCTTCATCAAGCCCGGGGACACCATTCTCGGCATGAACCTGTCCCACGGCGGCCACCTCACCCACGGCTCGCCCGTGAACTTCTCCGGCAAGTTTTTCAAGGTGGAATCCTACGGCGTGGACAGGGAAACAGGCCGCATCAACTACGACGAGCTGGCAGACGTGGCCAGAAAGTGCCATCCTGCCCTGATCGTGGCCGGAGCCTCCGCCTACCCGCGCCTCATCGACTTTGCCCGTATGCGTGCCATTGCCGATGAAGTAGGCGCAAAGCTCATGGTGGATATGGCCCACATTGCCGGCCTTGTGGCCGCAGGCCTGCATCCTTCTCCCGTGCCCCATGCCCATGTAACCACGACCACCACCCACAAGACCCTGCGCGGTCCCAGGGGCGGCATGATCCTCTCCACGGCCGACATGGGCAAGACCATCAACAGCCAGATCTTCCCCGGCATCCAGGGTGGTCCCCTTATGCACGTTATCGCTGCCAAGGCCGTGGCCTTTGGCGAAGCCCTGCGTCCCGCCTTCAAGACCTATGCAGCCCAGGTTATCAAGAATGCCTCCGTGCTCGCCTCCGTGCTCATGGACAACGGCTTCACCCTGGTGAGCGGCGGCACGGACAACCACCTCATGCTCGTGGATCTGAGCAACAAGGACTACACGGGCAAGGACGCCGAACACGCCCTGGACGATGCCGGCATCACGGTGAACAAGAACACCGTGCCCTTCGAGACCCGCTCGCCCTTCGTGACCAGCGGCATTCGCATCGGCACGGCCGCCCTGACCACCAGGGGACTGAAGGAAGACGACATGCGCCTTGTGGGCGGCTTCATCTGCAAGGTGCTCAACAATATCAAGGATACGGCCCTCATTGCCCAAACCCGCAGGGACGTGGAAGACTTCGCCAGAAGCTTCCCCATCTTCACCTGGTAGCAGGCCCCCGCTGACAATACACCCAATCCAGATCCGATTTCTCGCAAAGGCCCTGAAGGCACGCTCCTTCGGGGCCTTTTTTCGTGCCTCTTTTCGTGCCTCTTTGCACACAAGACAAGGGCTTCCTGTCACGCAAAACCGGGGCATTGAGAAGGAGCCCTTTGTGTACTACAAGGGAAAGAATCCATGAAGCCCACAGGCCAGGAGCCAAAAGTCTCAGGGCCAAAGTCCCGGACGCACCGTCCCAACTCAAGACAGCAGGATAAGGAGGCAGCGTGTTCGTCCCTGCCGGGGCCGCGCTGAACAGACATGCCAGGAAAAAACCCAGGATGGTTTCAGAAAAGGTTCCAGGAAACAGTTCGGGAGTACACACAGCGCGAACGGGCCGAGCTGGATCTCCTTGCCGGTTTTCCGGAGCTCATGAACTGCCTCTGGAAAGAGCACAGCGTGACAATCACTGCCCGCAGGATCCTCGTTCCCGACGAGACCAAGGTGACGATGGCCTATGCGCTGGGCGAGTGCCCGGGCATTGCGCCCATGACGCAGCGCGATCTCATACAGCTGCGCCTCCGTTGCCAGAACAACCGCGAGAAGCGCAGCTTCATCCTTGCCTCCTGGGTCTACGGCATCCTTTCCAGGGTGCTCCGTGCGGAGGATCTCTCCCCGATTGAGGAGCTTGTCTTCCTCTTCTTCTGTCCCCGCCTGACAAGCCTTGATCCCGACCTGGGGATCAAGGAATCCCTGGTCCTCGGCGCCCTCAGAAACGCCGATTCTGAAGACGGCCTGAAAGGACTCCTGCAGAGCCTGCAGTCCCTGAATCCGCCCGCACGGCTGGCCCTGCGCATCAAGGCCCTGCGGGACGTCCTCCTGCCGCTCTACAACTGCAGGCTTGAAGTCAGGTGGCAGGAGATGGCCGGCCGGCCCTGGAAGGGTCTTGCCTCCTTTGCGGACCTGCAAAAAGACTTTGAGGCCCTTGAAAGCATCCATTCCCGCCTCTGCGATCAGATACTGCCCCTCAAGGCGCTTCTGGAGGACGAAGCCCTCGCTTCCGTGCCGGAGCTTGCAGCCCTGCGCGACATGGAGCTCCCGGAACTTGCCCGCTACGTGGACGAGCACGCCGACAGCCTGACCACCCTTGCCCTGCGTCTTGTGAAAGAGAATCTGCCGACCTTTGATGCGAAGACCGTGCTCACTCAGCTGCGCGCCCTGCATCCCGCCCTGTCCGAACACGATCTCGCCGTGGCCGAGAGTCAGGTGGACGACATTGCCAGCGGCCGCGTGGCAGAACAGGAAAGCGAGCTTGTCACCATCATCCTGCCGGCCATGACCGGCGAGCGTGCCTTCAACATCCTGGACGACATTCTGGAAGGGGGCTACACCCACCGCTTCCTGAGTGAACTTGCCAGGGGCCACTACCACCTGCCGGAAAGCACGCCGGAGTCCGCGCCCGCAGGCACGCAGGGCACGCTCGCAAAGCTGTCCGACAAGGGGCCCGCAGCAGAAGCGGACACAGAGTCAGAACGAGACTCTGAAACCGAGCCCGAACCAGAGGACGAAACAGCCCTCCAGGACCAGGCTCAGGCGCACAAGACGCACGCGAGGCCCAGGGCGAAAACCAGGAAGAAGGAACAGCGCAAGAACAGGCACGCCCTCAAGCTGGCCCGCACACGAGCTCAGGCTGCTTCTGTGCAGGCTGTCCCGGATGCAGACAGGGCGGCCGCCCCAAATATGCCGGATGCGCCAGACACGGTGGAGACCGGGGCAGCCCTCGGTGATCACGTCGCAGAAACTGGCTCGCCGTCAGGCGAGGCAGTTTCGCCCCTTGCCGGGCAAGATAAGACAGACAATACAGCACCTGCCGTCCTGGCGACAGGTACAGACAGCGCCCAGGCTGGCGACACTGTGCCAGGCAGGGAGCAGGATGTGCCCCTGCCCTCGCCTGCGACCGGCCTGCCGGACGAGCAAAAAGAGGACCAGCCGGAAGAAGTGAAGCCTGAGCCTGCAGCCGAAGCGGAGCCTGCACAGTCCGACAGACCGGCAGCCGTGCAGGATGCGAACGAAGGGGATGCCCCCTGTGCGTCCGTTCCCCTGAACGCAGAAACAGAAGCGGCCACAGCGACCGGGCACGAAGCCTCCTCTCTGTCCGGGCAGGACCTGTTCAGCCAGGGGCTGTCTGAACAGGGCTTGGCCGAACAGCATGGCGCAGAGTGGCCAGAACAGGATGACGAATCGAATCAGGACTATGTGATCGAACTGACCGAACTGGTCGGGCAGGCAGGACAGCCCGATCCGGCCCCTGCTGACGACCGCGATGAGGACGATCGGCAGGACGCCGGAACGCAGCGCCCCGGCGCCCCGAGCGGATCTGCTTCGAGTCCGGCTGACGACGAGGCAAAGGCTGCCCCAGCTCTCAAGACGGCTCACACGTCCGGGACGTGCCTGTCCCCGGCTGGGAAATTGCCGGACAGGCAAACGATGCAGGCACAGCAGGGCACGCCGGCCTCGGCTCCGACTTCAGAGCCAACTTCGGAACCGGCATGGGTTCCGTCCTGGGATCGCCTCCATGCCCTGGCCTGCAGGCTGCTGGACACGGGCAGCACGGCCGCCCTGCACTGGCTCATGACCCGGGACTTTGCCCGGAGCGCAATTCCGGAGGACGCCGAACACAAGCTCTGTCCGCCCTGGCTGAGCGAGCTTGTGCATCTCGGCCTGCATCTGCGACCGCGCTTTTCCGAGGCCTGCCAGCGCTGCCATCAGCTGCTCGACACGGCCAATGCCCAGTACAGCAATCTCTCCGACGAGCAGTCTCTGCTCCTTGCCGCAAGCCTCATCCGGCCCGTGCTCTTTCTGCCCCAGCCAAGCCTCATTCCCATGCTGGTCCATCTGGGGACCAGGCACAGGGCCTATGCCCCCTTCTTCTCCGCCCTCAAGGACTTTGCCATCGCCTCCAGTCCCATGGACGAGCAGTTTCTGACCATGCAGAGCGCCGAGGACCTGCGCCGCAGCGAGCTTGAGCAGCTGCGCGAGGAAACCCTTGCCTTCCGCCTGCGCATGGAGCGTTCCAAGCTTTCCTTCCAGCCGGCCACGGTCGTGCGCCGGAACCTGTTCAAGAAGACGGGCCTCTTCGGCAAGTGCCTTGAGGCCTGCCTGCAGGGCGATTTCGGGCCCATGGAAGGATGTCTTGCCAGGGAATGGAGCACGAGCGAACGCAAGGAGCTCATCGAAAAAATCCATGCAGGCGAGCGCAGAGATTTGCGCAAGATTGTGGCCAGTGCCCAGGTACATCTGCTCGAAGACATGGACCAGGCCCTCTCCCTGCTCAGGCACTGGCACTCCTTTGCCTCGACCGAGGGGACACAGACCGACGCAGCTCTCCACGATGCCCTCTTTGCCGCCATCCGTCTGCCAGACCAGGCCCGCAGCTGCGAGGAAGGCCTGCTGCAGCGGACCCTGGGCTCCTTGAAGAACTGCCGCAATGGCGCAGACTACCTCACCGAGACCGTGGATCCCTGCCTTGAGCTCAAGCTCTGGCCCCTGACCCTTCCCGCAGGCGAAGGCTTGCAGGACGGCCGGCTTGTACAGGCCTTGGAAGAGCTTGAGAGCGATCGGCTTCACCACGCCGATGCCTTGTCCGTGGCAGTCCACATGCTGCACGGCGAGCTTGTGCTGAGCGAGGAATACGTGCGCGTCTACAAGGCCGGCAGCAAACAGCTCGCCCGCGACGAGCTTGTGCAGGCGGCTACGCAGGCCAACCTGCCCTTCGAGCTTTCCGAGGAGGCCATCCGCCTGGACGATCTTCTGATCCACGAGCGGGAGGTCTGGAACAAGCGTCTGGAGGGCGAGAAGGAGCTCTGCCTGCAGAAGATAAGCGATGCCTATTTCCGCGGCGCCATTCTCTCTGCCCAGCAGGCACTCTACCGCGACAGCTGCCTGACCTCCTCGGCCAAAAGCCATCTGGAACAGGGCACCCCGGCCCAGGGCATACGGGAACTGCACGCCCTGCAGGCCGAGCTCGCCACCCATGAGGAAGAGCAGCAGCGCATCCTCATACAGCGCATGGAAGAGCTGAAGGAGGCCCACCGGGACAAGCCCCTGCTGCAACGACACCTCAGGGACATGGCCGAGCGTCTGGTGCGCACGGAGAACATGTACAGCGAGGCCTATGCGGCCCTTGCCACCGTGGAAGAGCAGCTGGCCTCGGGCGGAGATCTGCAGGAAGCTGCTCCCAAGGACACAGGGGAGCATCCTTCCAGCAGCGCCCTCTTCTACGACCTGCTGGAGCAGGATCCCTCCTCCCTCTGCTTCGGGGACGCGGAGGCGAGCCAGTGCTGGCACAATGTGACCACCTCCTTGCGCCGCAACAATGCCCTGTCGTCCAGGGAGCGCGGCTTTGTCACCTCCCTGGTCCGCCAGCTCGGCTTCTCCCTGGACCGCGACGAGGAGCTGAACGAGCTCAACAGGGAGGGCCGGCCCTGCTTCTGGCGCATCCTGCGCTGCCGGGCCACCATCAAGAGCCCCCTGCCCCATTGGGGATCGCGCTCGGGCGGCCTGCAGACCTTTGTCTTCGGCTGGGACGTGACTCCGGAACGCTTGCAGCAAAAGCTGCGCAACAGCCTCAACTCGGGCGTGCTCAGTGCCCAGAACGCCACCACCATCATCTGCTGCAATCCCCTCTCTGCCGCAGACCGCAGAAAGATCCTCGTCTACTGCAACAATCTGAACTTCCCTGTCCTCATTGTGGACACCCACCTCTACACCTGGCTGAGCTGCCAGGAAAACCGCATTGATGCCCTCTTTGGCGTAACCCTGGCCGGCATGGCCTGCAATCCCTTCACGCCCGAAGTGGCCGGTGCCGTGCCGCCGGAAATGTTCTTCGGCAGGGAAGGCGTCATCGCCGACATTCTGGACCCCTCGGGGCCCTGCATCGTCTACGGCGGCCGCCAGCTCGGCAAGACGGCCCTGCTGCAGCAGATTGCCAGCCGCAGGGATCCGACCCTCCTCCTTGTCCACTACTCCAGGCCGCCCGTCTCGCAGCTTCTCGATTCCCTCATCAACGAACTGCACAAGAAGAAGCTCGAGAACGTGACCCGCACCAACCTGGAGCAGAGCGTGCGCGAGTACCTGGACACCCACCCGGACAAGAAGGGCATCCTTGTTCTGGTGGACGAGTGCGACATGGCCCTGGAAGAGGACGCCAAGGCGGACTTTGCCCAGGTGCATGTCTTGAGCACACTCATGCAGCGCACCAACCGCGCTTTCAAGATCGTGCTCACGGGCCTGCATTCCGTGCAGCGCTTCAGCCATGTCTCCAACGTGCCGCTCATCCATTTCGGCACGCCCGTCTGCATAGGGCCGCTTCCGCCCAATGATGCCTATGATCTTCTGGTTACGCCCCTGCGCTGGCTGGGACTCGAATTTGCGGACAAGAAGCTCGCCTACATGGCCATCAACCACTGCAACTACCACCCCAAGCTCATACAGATGCTGGGCGAGGAGCTCGTCAAGGCCGTCCGGCCCCTGCGCACGCGGGGCGAGACCTCCTTCAGCATCACCCGTGCCATACTCTTCAATGTGCTCAATGCCCGGCCTCTGCAGCAGAAAATCTCGGAATGCTTCGAGATCACCCTCAACCTGGACGAGTGCTACCTCGTCATAGGCTACACCATGGCCCTGCTTTCCCTGCAGGCTGCAGAGGAAGGAGGAGCCCCGGGCTGCGGTACAGGCATACAGCTCAGTGCCCTGCAGGAGGAGCTCGCAAGCTACTGGCCCGCGGCCTTCTCCCGCAGGCCGGGCGACTTCAGCCTGCTGGAAAGCCTGCTGCACGAAATGGAGGGTCTGGGGCTGCTCGTGTCCACGGGCGGCAGCTACCGTTTGCGCACGCCCAACATCATCAATCTGCTCGGCGGCGAGGAAACCATCAAGAGCAAGCTCGAGGCCTATGCCACCAAGCCCTACCAGCCGGAGATCCAGCTGGACGAATGGCGGGTGGACCAGGTCGAGGCCCTGGTTGCCTCGCAGTACAATACCATTGCCGAAAAGAGCAACGGCCTCATCTACATCGTGGGGTCCAGCGCCCTGGGCCTGGACGATGTGCCCGCTGCCCTGACAAGCATTGCCAGGGATCAGCATATAGGCCGCTGCCAGGAGCTCACGGGCTCGACCGTCCAGGAACTCGTCAGTGGTCTTCTCAACAGCTACAAGCGCTGGACGGACGGCCTGCTGCTCTGGATCAACTCTGGAAAAACGCCCCATGTGCCGGCCTTCATGCTGGAGGCTGCCCGCTGGCTCGGTTCCCTGCGCTCGGAACGGCGCTATGTGCGCCTGGTCTGCCTGCTTGAGCCGCAGGCCTACTACGATCTGTACGCGAAGGACAGCTGCCACAGGCTGCAGCAGCTCGGGAACGTGACAAGGCTTTTGCTCCACCCCTGGACGCAGTACAGCCTGGAGACCTGGTACAAGCTGAAAGGCGCCACCATGCTGCCTGCCAACGGCGCCCTCCTTGAGGAAAGCGGCGGCTGGCATGCCCTGCTCTTCCCCCGCCTGCAGAACAGGCCAATGCCGCCTGTAGCAGACTACTTTGCCCGCAGCGGAGTCTGCTTCCCGGAACAGGAGGACGTGTACCGGCTGCTGGGACTCTTCTGCGACTTCTGCGACGAAACCGTGCCCACCCTGAGCGTGTCGGACTGCCTGGACGAGCTTGCGGACATGGGCCAGACCCGGGTGCACCAGCTTCTGACCATGCTCAAGGATTTGCACGTGCTTGTTGACAAGGGATCGGAGCGTCTCTCCCTGGCCTTCGGCATAGAGGCCGGACTGCGCAGGAGGCAGCAATGAACATCTGGTACTGCCCAAGCGGCAAGGCTTTCCTGCGCCGCATCCGCCATGCCGCGCAGGAGAGCTGTCACAGTGTGATCCTCATTCCGCCCACGGTGGACATCGAGGCCTTTGTGAACGAGCTTGGCCACTACATCGCCAAGAAGTGGGGCAATGTGCACGTCTTTTCCGTGGACAACGAGCAGTCCCTGCTGGACGGCCTGTGCCAGATCATGGGCATGGACGACATGGACGACGAAATCCCGGCCTATTCCATGGACGCGCTTGTGCAGATGGCCTCCAATGTCGGCGCCTGCCTGCTGGCCCAGGTGGACGGGGATTTGTCCGCCGAGGGCACGGAAAGACTGAACAGGGAGCTCAAGAGCCTTGCCCTGGCCACCAAGTGCTGGAAGGAGCAGGGCAACAGCATGTACTGGCAGCTTGTGCTCGCCCTGCCGGGCACAGTGGACCTGCCCTGCCAGAGCGACGTCTTTGTCCGGGAATTTGCCTGCTGGGGCTGGCTCAGGCCCGCAGACCTCGAATACGCCATCGATCTGTGCATCCCTCAGAGCCTGTCCCCGGACAGCGCCACCTGGTTCTGGCTCTATGCCCTGTGCCGCAGCCTGGCCGGCATGGATCCAATCTTTGCCTGCCCACTGGTCCAGGCCCTGCCAAGGACCATGGAAGAAATACAGGCCCTGCTCGAAAGCCACCCTGCCGCGGCCTTGGCCGAGCGCTTCAAGAGCGATGTGCACAGGATAGAGGAACAGCGCCACTGCTTTACCGGACTCTGGCCGGCCCAACCACCCACTCCCCTGGCAGAAAAGCTCTGGCGGGTCGGGCTCTACAATTTGAACTGCCACGGCCGGCCCTGCCTGCACCCCGTGGCCCTGGCCGTGTGCAAGCGGTCCAAGACCCTGGAACGGATGGTTGTCCGCGGCCAGATCCAGGTCTACCTGCCCCTAGTGCAGGAAGTGCACCACTTCCTGCTCGACGTGCTGGGCAATCTTCTGCCCGACTGGCAGCAGAACATAGGCTCAGGCTACGAGGGCTACCGCTGGGACATAGGCCCCCTGGTGGCCTGCCTGCAAAGCAGCGTGCGCTGCTGTCCGCCAGAGCTTGTCACCTTGGCCAGGCTGTGGCGGGATGTGCGCAACCTCATGGCCCACAACCAGTTCCTGTCCTTTGATCTCGCCATCACTGCCTGCAGGGCCTACGAAGAGGCCCAGAACCAGTTTCTGAGCTGAGAAGTGCACGGCAAGCCCGACAGCCCTGCGGACAGAAATTGGCAACAGGGCAAGGCTCTTGTCTAAACGCAGGGCAACGTGTACTCTTCTCGGGCGCCTGCTGCTCCCTGATGCCCTGTTCTCATGGTCATCGAAGAGCACGGCATCCCTATTTTGCACCCTGTTTGCCCTCTGTCCCCAAGGCCAGGGAAAGCACGCAGGAAACCCCACGCACCCACCATGACCACTGCCAACCTGCCCGGCCAGCGCATGCCCTGGACTGAATACTTCATGCGCATAGCCTACCTTGTGAGCTCGCGCTCTACCTGTCTGCGCCGCAGGGTCGGCTGCGTCCTTGTGAAGGACAAGCGCATCCTGGCCACGGGCTACAACGGAGCTCCGGCAGGGACAGCCCACTGCCTGGACACAGGCTGCCTGAGGGCACGCCTGGGCATCCCTTCCGGCGAACGCCACGAAATCTGCCGCGGCATCCATGCCGAGCAGAACGTAATCATTCAGGCGGCCGTGCACGGCGTCTCCATTGCCGGTGCGCAGATCTTCTGTACCACCCATCCCTGTACGCAGTGCTCCAAGATGCTCATCAACTGCGGTGTGCAGACCATCTACTACTGCGAGAGCTATCCGGACGAGCTTGCCCAGGAAATGCTCGGCGAGGCAGGCGTGCATCTGGAAAAGATGGCCGTACCCGCAGGGCCCGTCCCTGACGGCAGGCTCTGATCCGTTCCAGGGCCCTTCAGTCTGGCAAAGCCCTGTTGCGAGGCTGCGAGACTGCCAGGCTTCTGCCCCCTTGCGTCGTCATCCCTCTTTGTTCGTCTTTCCCTGACGTCATCCCTGCCGCACCGACCCACCTGCCCCGCATCCTGCCTTGCGGGGGCGATGGGGATTTCTGAAGATTTCTTCGAGGATTGTTTCATGAGTACCCATCGCTTTGCCCTTCCCATGCGTGAAGCCATACTTGAGGCCAGAAAGGGACGCTTTGATACCTATCCCAATCCGTCCGTCGGCGCAGTCCTCATGCACGACGGCGTCATCGTGGCCCGCGGCCACCATGCCTATGCCGGCGGCCCCCATGCGGAAATAGCCTGCCTGCAGGACGCCGAACGCCAGGGCCTCTCCCCTCGCGGCTGCACCATGGTCGTGACCCTCGAGCCCTGCAACCATCAGGGCCGCACCGGGCCCTGCTCCGAAGCCCTCATCAAGGCCGGCATCACCCGCGTCATCATAGGTACCAAGGATCCCACGCCCAAGGCCATGGGCGGCGCCAACCGCCTGCGCGAGGCCGGCGTGGACGTCATAGAAGGCGTGCTTGAACCCGAATGCCGCCTGCTCATCAGCGACTACCTGACCTGGCTCACCCAGCACCGTCCCTTTGTCCTGCTCAAGCTGGCCTCCACCCTGGACGGCCGCATTGCCACCAGAACCGGCCAGTCCCGCTGGATCACGGGCGAGGAATCGCGCTTTGACGTGCACCGCCTGAGAAGCGGCCTTGGCCGCGCCGGCGGCTGCATTCTTGTGGGAGGCAGCACCTTCCGCAACGACAACCCCCAGCTCACGGCCAGAGGCGTACATGCCGGCGGCCCCCAGCCAAGGGCCTGCGTCTTTACCTCCACCCTGCCCGATCCAAACATGGACTGCCACCTTCTGCGCGACAGGCCCACGGAAAGCCTCTTCTTCGTGCCAAAGAGCGAGGCTGCCACGGACAAGGCCAAGGCCCTGCAGGACATGGGCGTCACCATCCTTGCCAGCACGGTCGATCCCGAGGCGCCGGTCACAGAGCACCTCCACTCCCTCATCGCCCAGCTCCATCAGCAGGACATGCCCTATGTCCTGTGCGAGGGCGGCGGCCGCCTGGGCCTCAGGCTCATCGAGGCCGGCCTGTGCGATCTCTTCTATCTGTACATGGCCACCAATATCTTTGGCGACAACGAGGCCAGGCCCCTGTTCACGGGCAGGGCACCGGAAACGCTGAACGAGCTCATTCACCTCAAGAATGTGGGCATACGTAGCACAGGCGCCGACCTCTCCATGGCCTATGTGCCGCACAGCACCTGGTTTGCCAAGGATCTTGGCGAGTTCAGCACCATCAACGGCGAGGCCAGCCTGTGGGCAAGCGACGACAACTTCCCTGCCATCTCGCAGCTGCGCAGGAAGTAGCCCATGTTTACAGGCCTCATACAGGCAACGGGACGCATTGCCGCCATCGAGCGCCGCGGCAGGGAAAGCCGGCTGCGCATAGAGCCGGATTTTTCCCTGGCCGACATTGAGGATGGCGAATCCATTGCCGTCAACGGAACCTGCCTCTCCGTGGAAGAGCACGATGCCACAAGCTACGTGGCCTATGCCTCTGCCGAGACCATGCAGCGCACCAACCTGGGCTTTCTTGTGCAAGGATCCCTTGTCAATCTGGAGCGGGCCCTCAGGGTGGGCGACCGCCTGGGCGGACACATTGTGTCCGGCCACGTGGACTGCCTTGCCACTGTGGAACGTATGGAGCCCAAGGGGCTTTCCCTGGAATGCCGGCTCTCCTTTCCGAACGCCTATGCCTGCGAGGTCATAGCCAAGGGATCAGTCTGCCTGGACGGCATCAGCCTCACGGTCAACGAGTGCGGAACGAACTATCTCACCGTCAACGTCATCCCCGACACCCAGAAGCGCACAAGCCTGCGCTACTGGAAGCCGGGGTACAGGGTCAACATGGAAACCGATGTGCTGGGCAAGTACGTCCGCCGCTGCCTGCTCCTGCAGCCGGAAGCTGGTTCAGGGACGAACGAGCCCGAAGCGTCGTCCGCATCGCCCATAACCCTGGAATTTTTGCAGGAACGAGGCTTTGTCTAGGCCTCCGACATCTTTTTCTCCTTTTTTCCATGTCTTCTTCCGAGGAGTTGCACACCATGCCGCACATCATCGAAGGGCAAATGAATGCCTCCGGGCTCAAAATTGCCATTGTTGCCACCCGTTTCAACGACTTTGTGGTCGAACGTCTAGTCAGTGGCGCCATGGATTACCTGACCCGCCATGGCATGAATCCCGAGGACGCCACCATCATCCGTGTGCCCGGTGCCTTTGAACTGCCCCTGACCTGCAAGAAGGTGGCTGCCAGCGGCAAGTATGACGGCATTGTTGCCCTGGGCGCGGTCATTCGTGGCGGCACCCCGCATTTCGACTATGTCTGCAGCGAAGCGGCCAAGGGCCTGGCCATGGTCAGCCTGGAAAGCACCCTGCCCCTGGGCTTCGGCCTGCTCACCTGCGATACCCTGGAACAGGCCATTGACAGGGCCGGCGCCAAGGGCGGCAACAAGGGCGTGGAAGCGGCCTCGGCCATGCTTGAGACCGTCCGCGTGCTGGAGCAGATCTAAATGCGCACAGTCACACGTCACGCCCAGCGCGAAATCGCCTTTCAGGTGCTCTACAGCCTCTACTTTACCAGGGCAGCCTCCCTTGAGGATCTGCAGGAGCGTTTTGTCACCATCGTCCGCACGGCCGAGGACGAGGCCAGGGACGGCGTAAAGGACAAGGGCCACAAGGACAGGGCACAGAAGGCCGGGGCGGACGCAGAGGCAGCGGCACAAGCCGGACAGGCCTTCAGCATTCCCAAGACCCTCGACTTTGCCTGGAAGCTTGTGCGCGGCGTCTGGGAATTCCAGGACGCCCTGGACCGGCTTGTGCAGAAGAATGCCAGCCGCAGCCTGGACCGCATTGGCCGCGTGGAGCTTGTGATCCTGCGCATGGGCACCTACGAGCTGCTCACCTCCAGGGCCACGGATCCCAAGATCACGCTCTCCGAATCCATCATTCTGGCTCAGGACTTTGGCGAGCCGGCCTCCCATCAGTTCATCAACGGCATTCTGCACAGCACGGCCACCATGATACAGCAGGACAATCTGAACCTGCTCTCCCTGCAGGCTCAGGGAAACTGACAGTCCAGCCTGACTGTCCGCCCCTGCCAAAAGGGCCCCGGACGACCGGCCGTGCATGAATCAAAACCATCTAGACGAAAAAGGAGCATGCCCCTGCTTGGCCTGCCTTTTGTCCCAAGGGGGCACATCGCGGGCACGCGCTGCGGCATGCCTTTGCATAACCATCATCATGAAACGCTATACCCCACAGGAAATCGAACTCAAGTGGCAGAAGCGCTGGGAAGAAAGCCATGCCTTCGCCTGCACCCACAAGAGCGACAAGCCCAAGTACTATGTGCTGGAAATGTTCCCCTATCCGTCCGGGAACCTGCACATGGGCCATGTGCGCAACTACTGCATAGGTGACGTTCTGGCCAGGGCCAAGAGAATGCAGGGCTACAACGTGCTGCATCCCATCGGCTGGGACGCCTTCGGCCTGCCGGCCGAAAATGCGGCCATCAAGCACAATACCCACCCGGCCAGCTGGACCTATTCCAACATAGCCAACATGCGCAGCCAGATGAAGCGCCTAGGCTATTCCTACGACTGGGCCAGGGAACTGGCCACCTGCCGGCCCGAGTACTACCGCTGGGAACAGCTCTTCTTTTTAAAGTTCCTGGAGAAGGGCCTTGTGTACCGCAAGGAGGCGCCCCAGAACTGGTGTCCCTCCTGCCATACGGTGCTGGCCAACGAACAGGTCGTGGACGGCTGCTGCTGGCGCTGCAACTCTCCTGTAGAGCAGAAGGATCTCACCCAGTGGTTCTTGCGCATCACGGCCTATGCCGACGAGCTCCTGGAAGACCTTGAGCTGCTCAAGGGCGGCTGGCCGGATCGCGTCATTGCCATGCAGCACAACTGGATTGGCAAGTCCCACGGCGCGGAAATCGCCTTCCCCCTGGAAAAGCCCGTGGCCGGCCAGGAGAGCATCTCCGTCTTCACCACCCGTCCGGACACGGTCTTCGGCGTGAGCTTCCTGACCATGGCTCCGGAACATCCCCTGGTGGCCGAAATCATCCGCGGCCTGCCCAACGAGGAAAAGATTCAGGAATTCATCACCTCGGTGCGCAACATGGACCGCATCGAGCGCCAGTCCGAAACCCTGGAAAAGCAGGGCATTGCCACCGGCGCCTACGTCCTCCATCCGCTCACGGGCAAAAAGGTGCCCATCTGGCTCGGCAACTTTGTCATTGCAAGCTACGGCACGGGTGCGGTCATGGGTGTGCCCTCCCACGATCAGCGCGACTTCGAGTTTGCCCGCAAGTACGATCTGCCCATCGTGCAGGTCATAAGTCAGGATGGCTCCCTGTCCGACACAGCCTCCTGGGAGTGCGCCTATACGGAAGCTGGCGTCATGGTCAATTCTGGAGAATTTGACGGCCTGGACAACGAGACCGGCAAGAAGCGCGTGGTCGAGGCCCTGGAAGCGAAGAAGCTTGGCCGAGCCACCACGCAGTTCCGCCTGCGCGACTGGAACATTTCCAGACAGCGCTACTGGGGTGCCCCCATTCCCGTGGTCTACTGCGAACACTGCGGCCTTGTTCCCGAAAAGGAAGAGCATCTGCCCATCCTCCTGCCCCTGGAGGTGAAGACCTTCCCGGACGGCAAGTCGCCCCTGCCCGCCACCGCCTCCTTTGCGGAGTGCACCTGCCCCAAGTGCGGCGGCAAGGCCCGCAGGGAAACGGACACCATGGACACCTTCGTGGAGTCGAGCTGGTACTTCACCCGCTACACCTGCGCACGAGACGAGCAGGAAGCCTTCGACAAGGAAGCCCTCTCCTACTGGATGCCCGTAGATCAGTACATTGGCGGCGTGGAACACGCCATCCTGCATCTGCTCTATGCCCGCTTCTTCACCAAGGCCCTGCGCGATCTCGGCTTCTATCCCGAGAATCTGGACGAGCCCTTCAAGCGTCTGCTCACCCAGGGTATGGTCCTGCTTGACGGCAGCAAGATGAGCAAGTCCAAAGGCAACATTGTCAATCCAGAGGAAATGATTGACAAGTACGGCGCCGACACGGTGCGCCTGTTCTGCCTCTTTGCCGCACCGCCGGAACGCGACTTCGACTGGACCGAATCCGGCATCGAAGGAGCGAGCCGCTTCTTGCAGCGCATCTGGCGCCTCTTCGAGGACAGCCAGGACGTGCTTGAGCCCGTGCCTGCAGCCTCTTCCACGACTGCCGATGCCACCACGGCCCTGGCCAAGGATCTGCGCTGCCGCGAGCACACCACCATCAAGAAGGCCGGCGAGGACATGGGCACGCGCTGCCAGTTCAACACGGCCATTGCCTCCATCATGGAGCTCGTCAATGCCATGTACCTCTACAGGGCCAAGATGGGCACGGATCCCGGCGAGCGCAAGGTCTTCTCCTCGGCCATGGCCACGGTGCTGACCACCCTCTCGCCCATCACTCCGCACATGTGCGAAGAACTGTGGTCCATGATGGGCCAGGAGGACCTCGTCTCCGCCCAGAAATGGCCGAACTGCGACGAGAGCGCCCTTGTGCGTGACACGCAGACCATTGCCCTGCAGGTCAACGGCAAGCTGCGCGGCACCATGGAAATGCCCACGGGCGCCGACAAGGCTGCCCTGGAAGCCGCAGCCCTGGAACAGGAACAAGTGAAAAAGTTCACGAAAGACCTCACCATTCAGCGTGTCATCGTCGTTCCCGGCAAGCTCGTGAACGTGGTTGCCCGCTAGATGGCAGCAAAGACAAATACCCAGCGTCCGGGCTTCCTCTTTGTGGCCTGCCCGGACGTGCAGATCCTGCTGGCGACCATCGAGGAGCAGGCGCGCATCCATGCGCCTGCCAATGGCCCCTTCAAACGCGTCTGCTTCTGGGGCGACGAGGCGCCGGGCAATACCTTCTGGGAAGCACTCACGGTGCGCGATCTCTTTGGCTCCATGCGCCTTGTGCTCGTCCGCCAGGCCAATCTGTGGAACACCCAGACATGGAAGACCTTGGACAAGATGCTGTCCCGTCCCCTGGCCGGATCCTTTCCCGTCTTCTGCGTGGAAAACGACTGGGAGAAGGGCAGGCTCAAGCTGCCGGCCGCCCTGGCCAAGCTGCGCTGCGTGCAGTTTGCCACAAAACAGGGCTGGCTTTTGAGCCATCCGGGCCTGACAGACAAGACCATACGCGGCTATGTCAAGGAACAGGCCCAGCTCAGGGGCCTGGCGCTCGACACCCTGACCATGAACACCCTGTGCGAGAACACTCCAAGGCAGGCCGGGGTCGTGTGCGCCGAGCTGGACAAGCTGACTCTGCTGGCCAAGCCGGGCCAGCCTGTGACCGTGGACATGCTGGGCACGGCCGAGTGGTCTCCCGAAGCACAGGTCTTTGGCTGCATCAGCTGCCTGCTCAAGGGCGATGCCAAAGGCACCTGGCGCGAACTGGCCAGGGTCACAGACATGGACAATGCGGCCCTGCAGCTGCTGGGCCTGCTTGTCTGGAATTTCCGCACTCTCTGGCTCATGCTGGTGGGCGATCCCGCTCCGCGATCCTTTACCCTGACGCCGGCCCTGGCGAGCCGCATAGGTGCGACCAAGCTTGCGCGCTGCCTGGAGCTTGTCATGGATGCGGAAGCAGCCATCAAGACCGGCTCTCCTGCCAGACAGACCATGGAAATGACCTTCTCCGAGCTGCTCATGCTCTTTGGAAAGCCTGTCTAGAGCTCCGCCAGAAAAGCTCGCAAAAGAATCCCCCTGTGTGCAGGGGGATTTTTTTGTGCCCTGAGGGCGTGACAGGCAGAGAAGGGCTTCACCCTGACGGAGGTCGCAGTGCGCCCCCTTTCTGATGTCCGAAGAGCGCATCCTGTTGAGGCTGCCGTCGCAGGAGGCACAGAGGTTGCCATAGTCCAGTACCCTGTCTGGAGCCTTGGACTGCGGTTCTATGTGGGTATTGCGGACATTGTGGTGTTTGCCCCTGGCCAGGGGCACCTGCACAATGCTCCTGGCCGGAGCAAAGAGGTGCGCCTGACAGCACTGCCCGCAGCAGCTCCCGACATGGCCCCTGTGCCCGCCCCTTCCTGCGCGCACGCTTTCTGCCAGACCAGACGTGAGCATGTCGAGGATGCTGCCCTTCTCAGCGCCGTTTTCGTCATAGATGATATCGATGCAGGGCGAACACTTGAGGCTGATGTCTTCAATGGCGCGAGAGTTTCGTATGGTGATGCGCTGTATCTTCATCTCCCACTCCGAACTTTTCCTCTGCAGCCCTGTCCTTGCGGCCGTCCTGTCTCAAAGCAAGGCACTGCGGACTCGCCCTGCTCCGGCCGACCCGGGGGAGCACGACTGCAGGGGAGCCCACTGCAGCAAGGCGGGCAACAGGCTCGGTTCTCACGCGCACGCACCTGACACGTTCCCTGTTGTCCTGCCCCGGAAACGCAGAAAAGCCACACCCCCCAAGAGAGGGTGTGGCTTTTCTTGTATATGCACTCTAGCGCAATGGTGTCCGGCAGGCTTCGACAAGACCTTCCGGCGGGTCAATGACTATCGGGTCCCCAAGGCTCACGATAAACTCTTCCCTGGCCGGAAAGAGCACCTCGTGGTCTGCATCCCGTATGGCCCAGAGCAGCTGTCCCGGAGGAACCTCGATGTGGTGCAGGCGGCCTAGGGCCGTACCGTCGGCCAGGGTCACTGCACGGCCTAGGAGATCGTCGAGATAGGCCGACCCCTCGGGCAGGTCCGGCAGCTCGTTGCGCTGTATCCACACTGTGGCTCCGCGCAGATATTCCGCCGCGTTGCGATCGTCCACGCCGGCAAAACCGACCAGAAGGCCGTTCTTGTGCGGCCTGAAGGTTTTCGCACGCACGCTGCGGCACGTTCCGTCGGGGTATTCAAGCTGCACGTCCCCTTTCAGATAGGAGACTTCGTCTGCATACCACTCGACGCAGACTTCGCCGCGTACGCCGTGCGGCCGTGTGACCGCGCCAAGACAGATTCTTTTTTCAGACATTGCGATCCGTGACAATCTCGAAGGAAAGATGTTTTCCCGATTTGAGGGCACAGGCACGCAGCAGGGTGCGCAGGGCACGTGCTGTCCGTCCCTGGCGGCCTATGAGCTTGCCGCGGTCTTCAGGACTCACCGTCAGCTGCAGGACGCTGCCGTTCCTTGAGGGCACTTCCAGCACCCTGACAGCTTCGGGGTGATCCACAAGGCCCCGGGCAATCGTTTCGAGAAAGTCCTTCATGGGCTTCAGGCTCAAATCCGCCTGCGCGTCCTGCAAAGAACTACTCGGCAGCAGGGGCAGCGGAGAGGTGGGTCTTCAGCAGGGAACGCACGGTGTCGGTGGGCTGGGCGCCACGGTCAAGCCACTTCTGCACCTTCTCGGCGTCCAGCTTCACCTGGGCGGGATTGGTCATGGGGTTGTAGTAACCAAGAAAATCCAGGGGACGACCGTCACGGGCGGTGGCGTCATTGGCGGCAACAACGCGGTAGAAAGGATTCTTCTTGCTTCCGAGACGGGTCAGTTTGATTTTAACGGCCATGGGCTGTTTCTCCCTCTAAGAGATAAATTGAAAAGAATGATCTTTGACCTTTGGAGGTCAAGAGTTCAGACACTGGAGTGAAAATGCGGCGCAGGCCTACTTGCGGCGGGCCTTGCGGCGTTCCTTGCGTTTTTTCTTCTTGGCCTGGGCAAGCCTGTCGGCGCGCTCGGCGCTCAGGGGCCTGCCTTCGGCCGGCATGTCGGGCATGTCGGGCATTGCGGGCATTCCGCCCATTCCGGCCAGTCCGTTCATCCCCGGGAACTGGGGCAGACCCTGCGGCGCCCTGTTCTTCAGGGCCTTCATGGCTCCGCCCATGCCCTTGGGCATCTTGCCGCCCATGACCCCCTTCATCATCTTCCTTGTCTGCTCGAACTGGCGGACAAAGAGGTTCACATCCTGGACCTTGACACCGGCACCGCGGGCAATGCGGGCCCTGCGGCTGCCGTTGAGCAGATCCGGGTTGTGACGTTCCTCGGTGGTCATGGAATTGATGATGGCTTCTGCTCTGCCCAGTTCCTTTTCAGGCACACCTCCGGCCTCGGCCAGCTTTTCGCTGATGCCCCTGAAACCGGGAATGAGCTTGAGCAGGCTGTCCAGACTGCCAAGCTTCTTGAGCCTGCGCATCTGGGTGCGGAAGTCCTCGAAATCGAAGGAGGCCTTCTGCATCTTCCTGGCAAGTTCAGCAGCTTCCTCTGCCTGTATGGTTTCCTGGGCCTTCTCGACCAGGGTGAGCACGTCACCCATGCCGAGGATGCGGCTGGCTATGCGGTCCGGGTGGAAAACCTCCATTTCGGAGAGCTTTTCACCCATGCCGACAAACTTGACGGGTGCACCTGTGACGGACTTGATGGAGAGGGCTGCACCGCCTCTGGCATCGCCGTCCATCTTGGTGAGAACCACACCGGTAATGCCCAGCTGCTCGTTGAAGGACTCGGCGACTGTCACGGCATCCTGACCGGTCATGGCATCAGCCACAAAGAGGATTTCCTGAGGATGCACCGTGCTCTTCAGATCCGAGAGTTCCTGCATGAGCACTTCGTCCACATGCAGGCGGCCGGCCGTGTCGAGAATGACGACAGTGGCCTGCTCCTCGCGAGCCCGGATCATGGCGTCCCTGGCAATGTCCACGGGCTTCATGTCCGTCGTGGACGGATAGTAGGGCATGGACAGCTGCTTGGCGAGCACCACGAGCTGATCAATGGCTGCCGGGCGGTAAATATCTGCGGGCACAAGGTAGGGCCGCATCTTCTGCTTGCGCAGGTAGTTGGCGAGCTTGGCAGCAGAGGTCGTCTTGCCCGAGCCCTGCAGGCCAACCATCATGATGACTGCAGGAGTCTGTCCCTGCAGATTCAGGGCCGTGGTCGCACCGCCCAGAAGTTCTATGAGCTGCTCGTTGACAATGCTGACGACCTGCTGGGCCGGAGAGACGCCCTTGAGGACTTCCTGCCCCAGGCACTTCTCGCGCACGGTCTCAATGAAGCTTCCGACAACCTTGTAGTTGACGTCTGCTTCCAGGAGGGCAAGACGGACCTCGCGCAGTCCGGCCTTGACGTTCTCCTCATTGAGGGTTGTCACCCCGCGAAAGGAGCGGAAGACACTGGTAAGCCTGTCGGAAAGACTGTCAAACATGAAGGGGTCCTCGGAAAAAAGGCAGCTTGAAAGACATGAAGGAGGGCATGCAGCGCCTGCCCTGCAGGAGGCGGGCAGGGCCAGAGCCCCGGCCCTTGCAAAGCAGCAGGCCCTAAGGGAAGACCGCATACACGCAAAGGCCCCTATGGTCAAGTTTTTTTTACAGGCACGGGGCCCCCTGGGCCTTCCTTCAAAGAGTATGCGTGCCCCTTGCCATATGGCAATTCCTGCTTATCTTTCCAGAAAAACAGCCCCCCGTGCCGCGAATGACGTCCCTCACGACCAGGCTCTTCCTCAATCCATGCATGAGCCCGCGCACAAGGGCACGGGCAGTCCCAGCCGCCATGCCCCACGGCCCCTGCGGCAGGGCACTGAAATCGAGGTACCTCCTATGTCTGACGAAAAAAAGGATCTCCCTGCCCAGGCAGCAGACGAGAACGAACGCAATACACACGCACCCGACGAGGCCTGCGAGACTGCCGACGCGGCCCCTTCTGCCGGCACGGCAGACGAGGACGACGAGGCTGCGGCTCCTGCCCATGCGGCCTCGGTGAAGAGATACCTGCGCGTGCGCAGGGTCTCCACCACGAGCGCCCGCAAAGGTGCCGGCCCCGCACGCCAGGCACAGCCCGGACGGTCTGGAAAGGGCGCAGCCGGAAAGGGGCAGAAGCCCGGAGAGAAGAGGGAGACGGTCGCACCGGACTTCCTCAAGGATCTACCCAGGGAACTGCCTGTTGTCCCCTTGAGGGACGTGGTGCTCTTCAACTTCATGATCCTGCCCCTCTTCATCAGCAGGGACGGCTCCGTGGCCGCCATAGAGACGACTGTGGACGGACCGCACTATGTCCTGGCCCTGACACAGAAGAACGAGACCGAGGACAATCCCGGACCCGACGATCTCTATGCCACGGGCACGGTCATGCAGGTCCTGCGCATTCTCAAGATGCCCGACAACCGCATCAAGGCCCTGGTGCAGGGCGTGGCTCGGGCCAGAGTGCGCCGATTCGGCCAGGGCGAGCGCTACCTCACGGCCGAGGTGGACTACATCAACGAACCCGACGTGCCCCACAGCGCCACTGTGGAAGCCCTCCTGCGCCTCGCCCGGGAGCAGAGCGAAAAGGTTCTGGCCATCCGCGGCCTGGCCTCGCCCGATCTCATGAAGGTGCTGCAGAGCGTGGAGGAGCCGGGGCGCCTGGCCGACCTTGTGGCCTCCAATCTGCGCATGCGCACAGAGCAGGCCCAGCACCTGCTCGAGGTGAGCGATCCAGTGGAGCGCCTGCGCCTTGTGACCGAGCAGCTGCAGCATGAGGTGGAAGTGGCCACCGTGCAGATGCGCATACAGTCTTCGGCCAAGGAAGGCATGGACAAGGCCCAGAAGGATTTCTACCTGCGCGAGCAGCTCAAGGCCATACGCCACGAGCTGGGCGATCTGGAAGAGGACTCCGCCGAGGAGCTCGAACGCCTCAAGGAAGCCCTGGAAAAGGCCGGATTGCCCAAGGAAGTGAAGAAGGAGGCCGACAAGCAGCTGCGCCGCCTCTCGCTCATGCACGGGGATGCCGCCGAGGCCAACATCATCCGCACCTATCTGGAGCTCTTGAGCGAACTGCCCTGGACAAAGGTCTCCGAGGACAATCTGGACATCAAAAACGCCCAGACCATCCTCAACGAGGACCACTACGGCCTGGACAAGATCAAGGACCGCATTCTGGAATTTTTGAGCGTGCACAAGCTCAATCCCCAGACGCACGGATCCATCCTCTGCTTCGTGGGCCCTCCAGGCGTTGGCAAGACAAGCCTTGGCAAGTCCATTGCAAGGGCCCTGGGGCGCAAGTTCGAGCGTCTCTCCCTGGGCGGCATGCATGACGAGGCCGAAATCCGCGGTCACAGGCGCACCTACATCGGCGCCATGCCGGGCCGCATCATACAGGCCCTGCGCCATGCAGGCACAAGCAATCCCGTCATTGTCCTGGACGAAATGGACAAGGTGGGCAACGACTTCAGAGGCGATCCGCAGTCTGCCCTGCTCGAGGTGCTCGATCCCGAGCAGAACAGTACCTTCAGCGATCACTACCTGAACGTGCCCTTTGACCTGTCGAAGGTCATGTTCCTGTGCACGGCCAACCAGCTGGACACCATTCCCCCTGCCCTCAGGGACCGCATGGAAATCATCCGCCTGCCCGGTTACACCATGCAGGAAAAGGAAGCCATTGCCGAACGCTACCTGGTCCGCAAGCGCGTGGAGGACAACGGCCTCAAGATGGAGGAGGTGACCATCACGCCCGGGGCCATAGAAGGCCTTATCCGCAACTACACCCGCGAGGCGGGCGTGCGCGAGCTCGAGCGCCAGATAGGCGCCGTGTGCCGCAAGCTGGCCCGCAAAAAGGCCGAAGGCGAAGAAGCGCCCTTCCGCGTGGAGGAGAACGATCTGCAGACACTGCTCGGTCCCGCCCTCTTCCTGGACGAGGAACACGAGGAGAAACTCCTGCCAGGCATGGCCTACGGTCTTGCCTGGACACGCGCAGGCGGCGAGGTGCTCACCATCGAGACGGCCGTCATCAAGGGCAAGGGCAAGCTCCAGCTCACGGGCTCCCTGGGCGATGTCATGAAGGAAAGCGCCCATGCGGCCATAAGCTATTTGCGCAGCAATGCCTCTGCCTTTGGCGTGGAAGCGGACTTTGACAGCAAGTACGACATCCACATCCATGTACCGGACGGTGCCACCCCCAAGGACGGTCCCAGTGCCGGCGTGACGCTGACCACGGCCCTGCTTTCGGCCCTGAAGAAGGCCTGCGTGTTCTCCGATCTGTGCATGACCGGCGAAATCGACATCAAAGGCCGCGTCCTGCCTGTGGGCGGCATCAAGGAAAAGCTTCTCGGCGCCATGGCCCGCGGTCTGAAGAAGGCCGTCATCCCCTGGCAGAACCAGAAAGACCTGGAGGACATCCCGATCGACTTGCGCGAACAGCTCAAGATCATCCCCGTGCGCCACTACAGCGAGATCTACACCCTGGCCTTCACGGAAAAGGACAGGGCCAAGGTGGCAAAGCCCCGTTCGTCCCGGACACGGAAGGCCGAGACTCCTGAGGCCGGGGCAGAGAACTGATGCCCTCAATAGCAGAGCTTCTGCCGTCTGCAATGCACAGCCTGCAGACGGCAGAGGCCGCAGAATGCACCTCCCCGCGTCTGGAAGCGGAACTGCTGCTCGCCCTGGCCCTGAAAAGGGACAGGCTCTTTGTGCGCATGTATCCGGAACATGTTCCTGACGACGGGGAGCTTTCGATCTTCACGGCCCTCCTTGCGCGCCGCTGCCAGGGAGAGCCCATGGCCTATCTGCTGGGAGAGAAGGAGTTCTACGGACGCCCCTTTCGGGTGCGAAAGGGCGTGCTCATTCCGCGCCCGGAGACGGAACTCATTGTGGACACGGTGCTGGAGAGCGCCGAGCTTGCAGGAAAGAAGACAGTACGCTTCTGCGACCTTGGCGCAGGCACAGGGTGCATAGGCCTCACCCTGCAGCTTGAATGCCCGCACTGGCAGGGCGTGCTTGTGGAACGGGCGCCCGTGCCCCTGGCCGTGTGCGCCGAAAACAGAAAGGCCTTGGGGGCAGAGAGGGCCCTCGTCCTGCAGGCCGATCTCGCCTTGGCGCCCCTTGGCGATGCATCCCTCGATCTCGTTGTCTCCAATCCGCCCTACATAGACGAGGCCGATCCCGAGGTGCAGGCAGGCGTGCGGGCCCACGAGCCCCATGAGGCGCTCTTTGCCGCCCGGCATGGCCTGGCGGATCTGGCTTCCTGCATGGCAACCGCTGCACGGCTGCTTGTGCCCGGCGGGCTCCTTGTCCTTGAGCATGGGGCACAACAGGGCGAAATAGTTCGCACAATGCTTGCGCAGCAAAATTTTTTCAAGATTTTAACAAAAAAGGACCTCGCAGGGCTTGACCGCGTGAGCCTTGGCGTATATAAGGGTCGACGCACTTGAGGCACAGAGCGAAAAAAAAACTTCACCTAGAAGTCACCTTCGCGAGGTGCACAAGTCAAAAAAAATTTTCCAGCAGTGAATTTTTTGCTTGCCAAGCATCAAGTTTTCGGCTAAAAGCTTCAACTCGTGCTGGCGTAGCTCAATCGGCAGAGCAGCTGATTTGTAATCAGCAGGTTGTAGGTTCGATTCCCATCGCCAGCTCCAAACTGATTATAATGGATTGCTTTGCAAACCAGACAAAAGTCTGATAGAGCAACGCTTCAAAGCAAGCCAGAAAAATACAACTGCATCGTGGTGGGGTTCCCGAGCGGCCAAAGGGAACAGACTGTAAATCTGTCGTCAGTGACTTCGGTGGTTCGAATCCACCCCCCACCACCACCCCTTATCACAGGGGCCATTTGCATACTGCCTTGGCTGTAGGAGACTTGAAGTCGGTGAACTACGGTGTGGTAGAAGTCCTTCCTTTTCATGGACAGGAAACGCGATCCGTCGCCTGAATGCGGGAATAGCTCAACGGCTAGAGCATCAGCCTTCCAAGCTGAGGGTTGCGGGTTCGAATCCCGTTTCCCGCTCCACCCACCTCATCCGTCATCATCCCAGTCCACCTCCTTCTTTTTGCCAAGATGTTCCCTGGTAGACAGGGACTGAACTGCAAACCTCCGCAAAGGCCTGCTCGCCACGTGCGGGGTGTTTGTTTGATCGGATAAAACTCAAAATCAAATTCTTCATCCAGGGAGACTTCTCATGGGCAAGGAAAAGTACGTCCGCACTAAGCCCCACGTGAATATCGGCACCATTGGCCACATTGACCATGGCAAAACCACGCTGACTGCAGCCATCACCAAGGTTGCCAGCATGAAGAGCTCCGGCAGCTTCATTTCCTACGACGAAATCGACAAGGCTCCCGAAGAAAAGGCTCGTGGTATAACCATCGCCACCGCCCACGTCGAATACGAAACCGAAAAGCGTCACTACGCTCACGTGGACTGCCCCGGACACGCCGACTACATCAAGAACATGATCACCGGTGCTGCTCAGATGGACGGTGCCATCCTGGTCGTGGCTGCCACCGACGGTCCCATGCCCCAGACCCGTGAGCACATCCTGCTCGCCCGTCAGGTCGGCGTGCCCGCCATCGTGGTCTTCCTGAACAAGTGCGACCTCGTGGACGACCCCGAACTGCTCGAACTCGTGGAAATGGAAGTGCGCGAACTGCTCTCTTCCTACTCCTACCCCGGCGACGACATTCCGATCATCAAGGGTTCCGCCCTGCAGGCTCTGAATGCCGAGTCTCTGGACGACCCCAACGTGAAGCCCATCTTCGAGCTGCTTGACGCCGTGGACGAATACATCCCCGAGCCCAAGCGTGAACTCGACAAGCCCTTCCTGATGCCCATCGAAGACGTGTTCTCCATTTCCGGCCGCGGTACCGTGGTCACCGGCCGTGTGGAACAGGGCGTCATCAAGGTCGGCGACGAAGTCGAAATCGTTGGCATCAAGCCCACCCAGAAGACCACCTGCACCGGTGTGGAAATGTTCCGCAAGCAGCTGGATCAGGGCGAAGCTGGTGACAACATCGGCGCCCTCCTCCGCGGCACCAAGCGTGACGAAGTGGAACGCGGCCAGGTTCTCGCTGCTCCCAAGTCCATCACTCCTCACAAGAAGTTCAAGGCTCAGGTGTACGTGCTCTCCAAGGAAGAAGGCGGCCGTCATACTCCCTTCTTCTCCGGTTACCGTCCCCAGTTCTACTTCCGTACCACCGACATCACTGGTGTCATCCAGCTGGCCGAGGGTGTGGAAATGGTGATGCCCGGCGATAACAGCGTCTTCACCGTTGAACTCATTGCTCCCATCGCCATGGCCCAGGGCCTGCGTTTCGCTATCCGCGAAGGTGGCCATACCGTGGGTTCCGGCGTTGTGACCGAAATCATCGAGTAAACTATGCGAGTCAATATTACCCTCGCATGCACCGAGTGCAAACGTAAGAACTACGTTTCCGTGAAGAACAAGAAGAATACGACCGAACGCCTCGAGCGCAAGAAGTATTGTCCTTGGGATAAGCGCCACACGGTACATCGCGAAGTCAGATAATCATATTCTCTTCCCAGGCAAAGCAATTTGCCTGGGCAGTGCAGGGCAGTAGCTCTAACGGCTAGAGCGGCGGTCTCCAAAACCGCAAGTTGGGGGTTCGAATCCCTCCTGCCCTGCCATTTTTTTCACCCTTGAGTATTTGCCATGGCTAACAAGACCGCACCGTCTAAAAAAGCGCAGGAACCAGAACAGAAACCCAACGTAGTGCAGCGATTCATGCGCTACGTTGAAGATTCTCGAGCCGAGCTGCGCAAGGTGACGTGGCCCACCATAGCCGAAACTCGCAAAGCTACCTTTGCAGTTCTCGGCTTTGTGGCTGTCATGGCACTGATTCTCGGCCTCGTTGATCTCGGCCTGTCCTCAATTATCAAATCCTTCCTCTCTTAAATGCACATGGACGACGAAATCATCATCAGTAATGACGAAGAAGAACGTGCTGAAGCTGGCGCGCAGCGTCCTCGCTGGTACCTCCTGCATACCTATTCGGGATTCGAACAGCGTGTAGAGAAGACGGTCAAAGAGCTCATCAGGACAGGGCAGGACAGGGGCGACATTCTGGACTGCATTGTCCCCACGGAAAAGGTCATCGAACTTTCCAAGTCCGGTACCAAGAGGACAACCACAAAGAAGCTCTATCCTGGCTATGTCATGATCCACATGACCATGACGGACCATTCCTGGAATCTTGTCCAGTCCATCCCAAAAGTGACAGGCTTCATCGGCGGCAAGAACCGTCCTGCTCCGATGAAGGAAGAAGAAGTAGCCAACATCCTTTCCAGAGTGGAAACCAGCCAGGATACTCCCCGTCCCAAATTCAGCTTTGACAGGGGCGAGGAAGTCCGCATCATGGATGGCCCCTTCTCCGGTTTCAACGGAGTTGTGGATGACGTCAACTACGACAAGGGCAAGCTTCGCGTTTCCGTGTCCATCTTCGGACGCCAGACGCCTGTGGAACTCGACTTCGTCCAGGTTTCCAAGGGATAAGATCAGCAGAGGACCTTCCTCTTTTGTATTTCTGAAGGATATATTCTCATGGCCAAGAAAATTGTTGCCAAAGTCAAGCTGCAAATCCCTGCCGGAGCAGCCAATCCCTCTCCGCCAGTGGGTCCTGCACTCGGCCAGCACGGTCTGAACATCATGGGCTTCTGCAAGGAATTCAATGCCCGTACCCAGGATCAGAAAGGCATGATCATCCCCGTGATCATCACCGTGTATGCCGACCGTTCCTTTACCTTCATCACCAAGACTCCGCCTGCCTCCGTGCTCATCATGAAGGCCCTGAAGCTCGACAAGGCTTCCGGCGTGCCGAACCGCAACAAGGTCGGCGTTCTGAGCAAGGCCCAGGTCGAGGAAATCGCCAAGCTGAAGATGCCTGATCTCAATGCTGCCAGCCTCGAGGCTGCCATGAGAAGCATTGAAGGCACCGCCCGCAGCATGGGTGTTGACGTCAAGTAGTCCCTTTGGACACCTTGTCCTCGTTATCAATTGCACTGCCCACCCGCACACAGCTGCTCAGGGCAGGAGATACCCCAAAGGAAAGCAACAATGCCCAAGCATGGCAAAAATTTGAAGAACGCTCGCAAGGACATCCGTCCCGAGGATCGTTTCAGCGTGCAGGAAGCCGTGAGCAAGTCTCTGGCTGCCTCCTTTGCAAAATTTGATGAAACCGTCGACGTGGCCATCTGCCTTGGCGTCGATCCCAAATATTCCGATCAGATGGTGCGCGGCGCCGTGACCCTGCCCAACGGACTGGGCAAGACCGTGCGCGTGGCTGTCTTCTGCAAGGGCGAAAAGCAGGCCGAAGCCCGCAACGCCGGCGCCGACTACGTGGGTGCTGAGGACCTGGTCGACAAGATCAAGGACGAAGGCTTCCTGGATTTCGACGCCGCTGTCGCCACTCCCGACGTCATGGCCCTGGTGGGCCGCATCGGCCGTCTGCTCGGCCCCCGCGGTCTCATGCCCAATGCCAAGACCGGTACGGTCACCTTTGACGTCACCAAGGCTGTCAGCGAACTGAAGGCCGGTCGCGTGGACTTCCGCGTGGACAAGGCCGGTGTGCTGCATGCCCCCCTGGGCAAGGTGAGCTTTGGCCCCGAGAAGATCCTGGGCAACCTCAAGGCCCTGCTCGAGACCGTCGTCCGCCTCAAGCCCTCCGCTGCCAAGGGCAACTACCTTGTGTCCATGTCCGTTTCCACGACCATGGGCCCCGGCTTCAAAGTGGACATGTCCCAGGTCAAGAAATTTCTTGAAGGTACTGCCGAATAGCAGCCTTCATCTGCGGGACCTTGTTCCCGCGCTGGTAATGGTTTCAGGAAATCGGGTCGAAGACAGCCGGTTGTGTTTCGTGCACACGGAACACGTAATTCCTGCCTAGACGTCGGCTCGGCTTCCCCTCTGGCAACCCGAACGTGTGGAGAATCACGTGAATAGGTCTGAAAAAGCAGCGATTATCGAAGGTATCAAGGCCAAGGCCGACGTAGCTTCTCTCGCTGTCATGACCGAATTCAAGGGCATGACCGTGGAGGAGTCGACAAACCTGAGAGTGGAACTGCGTAACGCTGGCGGCGAATACCACGTCGTCAAGAACACTCTGGGTCGTATCGCCCTCACGGACGGCAAGCATGATGTCATCAAGAATGAATTTCATGACAACACCGCCCTTGCCCTCGGATTCGACGATCCCGTTGCGGTAGCCAAGGCGCTCAGCAAATTTGCCAAGACAAGCAAAACCTTCACCATCCGCTGCGGCAGCATTGACGGCAAGATCATGACTGCCGACGATGTTGAAGCTCTGGCCAAACTGCCCGGACGTGAACAGCTGCTTGCTCAGCTGCTTGCAACCATGAACGCCGTGCCTACCAACTTCGTTTCTCTCTTCGCCAATGTGGTCCGTGGCCTGCTCTATGCTCTCAAGGCCATCGAAGAGAAGAAGACCAACGAAGCCGCTTAATCGCTCTCTCAATTCAAGCCAAAGATTTCCCAAGGAGATATCACCATGGCCGTTACTAAAGAAGAAGTCATTGAATTTATTTCCAATATGACCGTTCTCGAACTCTCTGCCCTGATCAAGGAACTCGAAGAGAAGTTCGGTGTGTCCGCTGCTGCTCCCGCTGTGGCCGTTGCTGCCGCTGCTCCTGCCGAAGCTGCCCCCGCTGAAGAAGAAAAGACCGAATTCGACGTTATCCTGAAGGACTGCGGCGCCAACAAGATCGCCGTCATCAAGGCCGTGCGCGCCCTGACCTCCCTGGGCCTGAAGGAAGCCAAGGACAAGGTTGACAACCTGCCTTCCACCATCAAGGAAGCTGTGTCCAAGGACGACGCCGAAGCCGCTCGCAAGCAGCTGGCCGACGCCGGTGCCACTGTCGAAGTGAAGTAACTTTAGCAGTAGCCAAGTTTTGGAAAGTGGGGGCGGCCCGCAGCTACCCCCACTTTTTTTGCCTCTTTTTCCCTGTTGTCCTTTTGGGAGTTCTGGGGTATATAGCTTAATCCGTCTAGTGAACGTTCAGGACACATTCCCGCCTTTGTTCGCACATCCTCGCCACTCCCCAGCACTTTGCTGCCTACGACGCCAATCTTCTCCTTGTCCTCTGGACAAGGGGTAGCTTGCTTGCGCCGTTTTTTCCTTTTCCCCACCCCCTTCCCCTCGCCGTCAGCGCTTCCCTAACGTTAGGACGCACAACCCACCTTCGAGGATCATCGCATGGGACAGCTCATAAAGCAGTTCGGTAAGATCAAGGTTACAACACCTATCCCGCACTTGCTCACACTGCAGATCGACTCCTATTCCAAATTTCTTCAGGAAGGCGTTCCTGCCTCTGAACGTCTCCCCGACGTCGGTCTGGAGGGTGTTTTCCGCACTGTTTTCCCCATCGTGGACTTCAACAAGACCGCGTCGTTGGAATTCGAAAGCTATGAAATTCAGGAGCCCAAGTACGATCAGGCCGAATGCATCTCCAAGGGCCTGACCTACGAGGCTCCCCTGCGTATCAAGGTGCGCCTTGTCGTCTATGATGTGGACGACACCAGCGGAGAGCGCACCCTGCGCGACATGAAGGAGCAGGACATTTATTTTGGCACCCTGCCCCTGATGACCGAAAAGGGTACCTTCATTGTCAACGGCACAGAGCGCGTCATCGTCAATCAGCTGCAGCGCTCGCCCGGTATCATTTTCGAGCACGATGGTGGCAAGACCCACGCATCGAGAAAGGTCCTCTACTCCTGCCGCATCATTCCCATGCGCGGGTCTTGGTTGGACTTCGACTTTGATCACAAAGATATCCTCTATGTGCGCATAGACCGCCGCCGCAAGATGCCCGCTACGATCCTCTTCAAGGCCATGGGCATGAGCAAGACGGATATCCTGGACTATTTCTATCCCCGGGAGGATCGCGAGACCTACTACCTCAGCGTCCCCGAGGATCTGCAGGACAAGGGCGTCTACGCCCCCAACGCCCTGTTCTGGGCCATCAAGCCCGAATACGTCGACAAATTCTACCGCAAGGAACCGGCCTACGCCGATATCCACGGACCCGACGGCACGCTCATCTCCTCTGCCGGCAAGACCATCACCAAGAGGCAGTGGCGTACCATCTGCAATTCTGGCCTCTCCGCCATCGAAGTGCGTCCCGATCTCATCGAGGGCATGTTCCTTGGCGACGACATCGCCGATCCCAATACCGGCGAAGTCCTGGCCCAGGCCACGGACGAGGTGACCCCGGAGCTTCTGACCCTGCTGCGCAAAGCCGGCGTGAAGAGCATCAGCCTTCTGCACACCAAGGGCCCCAACGTCTCCTCCAGCATCCGCGACACCCTGGTGCAGGACAAGGCGGCCGATCAGACCAAGGCCCAGGAAGAGATCTACAGACGCCTGCGCCCCTCCTCTCCGCCCACACCGGAAATTGCCGCCCAGTTCTTCGGCAACATCTTCCGCAACCTGGACTACTACGATCTGTCGCCCGTGGGCCGCTACAAGCTCAACCAGCGCCTCAACCTGACGGAAGAGGAATCCTGCGTGGACGACGGCCACGGCAACATGGTGCCCAGCCGCACCCTGACGGACAACGACATCCTCAAGGCCATCTTCGAGCTGTGCAAGCTCAAGGACAGCAGCGGCCCGCCGGATGACATCGACCATCTGGGCAACCGCCGCGTGCGCCTGGTGGGCGAACTGGTGGAAAACCAGTACCGCATCGGCCTTGTGCGCATGGAACGCGCCATCAAGGAACGCATGAGCGTGCAGGAAATCTCCACCCTCATGCCCCACGACCTCATCAACCCCAAGCCCGTGGCTGCGGTCCTCAAGGAGTTCTTCGGCACAAGCCAGCTCTCCCAGTTCATGGACCAGACCAATGCCCTCTCCGAGGTCACCCACAAGCGCCGCCTCTCGGCTCTTGGACCCGGCGGCCTGACCAGAGAGCGTGCAGGCTTCGAAGTGCGCGACGTGCACACCTCGCACTACGGCCGCATCTGCCCCATCGAAACGCCCGAAGGCCCGAACATCGGCCTCATTGTCTCCCTGACGACCTATGCCAGAGTCAATGACTTCGGTTTCATCGAAACGCCCTACCGCGTGATTCGCGACTGCTGCAAGACCGATGAAATCGTCAGCCTCGACGCCACCCGCGAAACGGGTGCCCAGGTCGTGGCCCAGGCCAATGCGGCCACGGACGCCGAAGGCAGGCTCACGGACGAGGTGCTCACCGTGCGTGCCAGGGGCGAAGTGACCGTTGCCCCCAGGGAAGAAGTCACTCTCATGGACGTGGCTCCCGGCCAGATGGTCTCCATCTCCGCAGCCCTCATTCCCTTCCTCGAACACGATGACGCCAACCGCGCCCTCATGGGCTCCAACATGCAGCGTCAGGCCGTGCCCCTGCTCAGATCCGAGCTGCCCATCGTGGGCACGGGCATGGAAGTGACCGTGGCCAGGGACAGCGGTGCCTGCATTGTGGCTCCTGCCGACGGTGTGGTGCAGTATGCCGACGCCGATCGCATCGTGGTGGCCTACGAAGGGAACATCTACCCGCGCAGCGGCGGCGTGCGTGCCTACGACCTGCTCAAGTTCCACAAGTCCAACCAGAACACCTGCTTTGGCCAGAAAGCCACCTGCATGCCCGGACAGCGTGTCCACAAGGGCGACGTGCTTGCCGACGGCCCGGGCATTGACGACGGGACCCTGGCTCTGGGCAAGAACCTCACCGTGGCTTTCATGCCCTGGTGCGGCTACAACTACGAAGACGCCATCCTCATTTCCGAGAAGACCGTGAAGGAAGACACCTTCACCTCCATCCACATCGAGGAATTCGAGGTTGTGGCCCGCGACACCAAGCTGGGACCCGAAGAGATCACCCGCGACATTCCGAACGTCAGCGAGGACATGCTGCGCAATCTCGACGACAGCGGCATCATCCGCATCGGTGCCCCGGTGAAGACCGACGACATCCTGGTGGGCAAGATTACCCCCAAGGGCGAGACGCAGCTCACGCCTGAGGAAAAGCTCCTGCGCGCCATCTTCGGCGAGAAGGCCAGGGACGTGAAGAACACCTCCCTCAAGGTGCCCCCGGGAGTGGAAGGCACCGTCATTGACGTGAAGGTCTTCAACCGCCGCTCCGGCGAGAAGGATGCCCGTACCCTGGAGATCGAGAAGTACGAGACCTCCATCCTGGATCAGAAGGAAGACGATCACATTCGCATCATCGGCAACCGCACCCGCGAGCGCCTGGCCGAATTCGTGATCGGCAAGCAGGTGGCCCAGACCATTTTGAGCTCCAGAAGGAGCGGCGAGGTGGTCATCGATGCCGGCGCTTCCCTCACCCAGGCCCACCTGCCCCTCATTCCCGTGAAGAAGTTCGCAGGCCTGTTCAAGAGCCGCGAGGTGAACGATCAGGTGGCCACCATCCTGGAGGACTATGATCGCCAGCTCGAGTACATCAAGGGGATCTACGACTCCAAGCGGGAAAAGGTCACCGAAGGCGACGATCTGCCGCCCGGAGTGATCCGCATGGTCAAGGTCTACGTGGCCATCAAGCGCAAGCTCTCCGTTGGCGACAAGATGGCCGGCCGTCACGGCAACAAGGGTGTCGTGTCCATGATCCTGCCCGAGGAGGACATGCCCTTCTTTGCCGACGGCAGACCCGTGGACATCGTCCTCAACCCCCTGGGCGTGCCTTCGCGAATGAACATCGGCCAGATCATGGAAACGCACCTGGGCTGGGGCGCCAAGGAACTTGGCCGCCAGCTCGCCGAGCTTGTGGATTCCGGCAAGGCCATGGAAGTGGTGCGCAACGAAGTCAAGTCCGCCTTCAATTCCGAGGAAATCAGCGAGCTCGTCGATTCCATGGATGACGAGGAATTTGCCGCCTCGGTGCGCAAGCTCAGAAAGGGCATCACCACCAGGACACCTGTCTTCGACGGTGCCACGGAAGAAGAGATCTGGGGCTGGATGGAACGTGCCGGACTCAACAACGACGGCAAGATCACCCTCTATGACGGTCGCACGGGCGAGCCCTTCAAGAACAGGGTCACCGTGGGCGTCATGTACATGCTCAAGCTCCACCACCTGGTCGATGAAAAGATTCACGCCCGCTCCACCGGCCCCTACTCGCTGGTGACACAGCAGCCTCTGGGCGGCAAGGCCCAGTTCGGCGGCCAGCGTCTCGGTGAAATGGAAGTCTGGGGACTTGAAGCCTATGGTGCCTCCTATCTCCTGCAGGAGTTCCTCACCATCAAGTCCGACGACGTGACCGGCCGAGTCAAGATGTACGAGAAGATCGTGAAGGGCGACAACTTCCTTGAAGCCGGTCTGCCCGAATCCTTCAACGTCCTTGTCAAGGAATTGATGAGTCTGGGTCTCAACGTGACCCTGCACCAGGAAGAAAGCAAGAAGCGCACCCGTCCGCTGGGTCTTGTGCCTTTCAACGAGCGCTAGTCAGACTGCATCACGAACAGGGGACTGCCCCTGTTCGTGATGCAGCGTCTCCATCTTCCCCCTCTTCCTGCATGCCCCTCTTTTAAGCTCACCCTCCAGGCACGTCTGCAAGCCCTTGCAATGAGCCTGCAGAGCAAGGAATATACAGCATTATGAGCATGGACGATCTCTATTCCAACCGGGGAACTTCGGGCAATCTCACCAATGTGCGCAACCTGAAGGCCATACAGATTTCCATCGCATCTCCGGAAGCCATACGCGAATGGTCCTACGGCGAAGTCAAGAAGCCCGAGACCATCAACTACCGTACCTTCAAGCCCGAGCGCGACGGCCTGTTCTGTGCCCGCATCTTCGGCCCCGTGAAGGACTACGAGTGCAACTGCGGCAAGTACAAGCGCATGAAGCACCGCGGCATCGTGTGCGAAAAGTGCGGTGTCGAAGTCATTGCTTCCAAGGTGCGCCGCGAACGCATGGGCCACATCGAGCTGGCCGCTCCTGTTGCCCACATCTGGTTTCTGAAGACCCTGCCCTCCAAGATAGGCACACTCCTCGACATGACCATGAACGATCTGGAGAAGGTGCTCTATTTTGACAGCTATATCGTGCTCGATCCCGGCCAGACCACCCTGGCCAAGCGCCAGGTCATTTCCGAGGATCAGTACCTGCAGATCATCGACCACTATGGCAGCGAGGACTGCATCAGGGTCGGCATGGGTGCCGAAGCCATCCGCTCCCTGCTCGAAGAAATCGATCTGCTGGCCCTGCGCGACGAACTGCACAGGGAAGGCGACGAAACCAAAAGCCAGACCAAGAAAAAGAAGATCACCAAGCGCCTCAAGATCGTCGAGGCCTTCATCGAATCCGAGAACCGTCCCGAGTGGATGATCATGGAAGTCATTCCCGTCATTCCGCCGGAACTGCGTCCCCTTGTCCCCCTGGACGGCGGCCGCTTTGCCACCTCGGACCTCAATGACCTCTACCGCCGCGTCATCAACCGCAACAACCGCCTGAAGCGCCTGATGGAACTCGGCGCCCCCGAGATCATCATCCGCAACGAAAAGCGCATGCTGCAGGAAGCAGTGGACGCCCTCTTCGACAACGGCCGCCGCGGCCGTGCCATTGCCGGCACCAACGGTCGTCCCCTGAAGTCCCTCTCCGACATGATCAAGGGCAAGCAGGGTCGCTTCCGTCAGAACCTGCTCGGCAAGCGCGTGGACTACTCCGGCCGTTCCGTCATCTGCGTGGGCCCCTACCTCAAGCTTCATCAGTGCGGCCTGCCCAAGAAGATGGCCCTCGAACTCTTCAAGCCCTTCATCTACTCCGAACTGGAAAAGAGGGGGCTTGCCACCACCATCAAGAGCGCCAAGAAGATGGTGGAGCGCGAAGAGACCGAAGTGTGGGATATCCTCGCCGATGTGGTGAAGGAATACCCTGTCATGCTCAACCGTGCTCCCACCCTGCACAGACTGGGCATCCAGGCCTTCGAACCCCTGCTTGTGGAAGGCAAGGCCATCCGTCTGCACCCGCTCGTCTGCACGGCCTACAATGCCGACTTCGACGGCGACCAGATGGCCGTGCACATTCCCCTGTCCGTGGAAGCACAGATTGAATGCCGCGTGCTCATGATGAGCACCAACAACATTCTCTCTCCCGCCAACGGCGGCCCCATCATCGTTCCCTCCCAGGACATGGTCCTTGGCCTCTACTACATGACCAGCGCCAAGCGCTTCGAGCCCGGCGAAGGCATGACCTTCTGCGGTCCCTGGGAAGTGGAAAGCGCCTACGATCAGGGCATTGTCAGCCTGCAGGCCATCATCAAGGTGCGCATGGACGACGGCGAGATCTACGAGACCACGCCCGGCCGCGTGCTGGTGGGCAACATCCTGCCCAAGGGCATGCCCTTCAAGCACGTGAACCTCGTGCTCACCAAGAAGAACATTGCCAAGCTCGTGGACGCCACCTACAAGACCTGCGGAACCAAGGCCACGGTTCTTCTGTGCGACCGCATCAAGAACATGGGCTACGAGTACGCCACCCGTTCCGGCATCTCCATCGGCCTCAAGGACATGCTTGTGCCCAGACGCAAGGAAGAGATTCTGACCCGCAGCCAGAAGGAAGTGGACGACATCGAAGGCCAGTACCGCGACGGTATCATCACCAAGACCGAAAAGTACAACAAGGTCGTCGACGTCTGGACCCAGGCCACCCAGAACGTCTCCAAGGAGATGAACAAGGAAATCAGCCACGAGGAACGCATCGATCCCAAGACGGGCGAGAAGGTCATCGACGTGAGCTTCAACCCCATCTACATGATGTCGAACTCGGGCGCCCGAGGCAACCAGGACCAGATGCGCCAGCTCGCCGGCATGCGCGGCCTCATGGCCAAGCCGAACGGCGAAATCATCGAAACCCCCATCACGGCCTCCTTCCGTGAAGGCCTCTCCGTGCTGCAGTACTTCACCTCCACGCACGGCGCCCGCAAGGGTCTCGCCGACACGGCCCTGAAGACCGCAAACTCCGGTTACCTGACCAGGCGTCTTGTGGACGTGGTGCAGGATGTGGTGGTTTCCCAGTACGACTGCAACACCGTGGACGGCATCGAGCTCACGGACATCACCGAGGGCGGTGAAGTCCGCACCCGCGTGTCCCAGCGTGCCCTTGGCCGTGTACTCCTCTACCCCGTGCTTGATCCCGTGACCCAGGAAGAACTCCTGCCGGCCAACAAGCTCATCGAGGAAGAGGACGCCAAGCTCCTCGACGAGCATGCCGTGACCTCCATCACGGTCCGCTCGCCCTTGACCTGCTCTGCCGAGCACGGCGTGTGCGCCTGCTGCTACGGACGGGATCTCGCCCGCGGCCACATGGTGAACATCGGCGAAGCCGTGGGCATCATTGCCGCCCAGTCCATCGGCGAGCCCGGTACCCAGCTCACCATGCGTACCTTCCACATCGGCGGTACGGCCTCCAGCACCATCGAACGCAGCAAGATCGAGGCCATGAACCCCGGCCGCGTCATGCTCAACCACATGCATACGGTCAAGAACCCCGATGGCGAACTCGTCGTCATCGGCAAGAGCGGCCAGTTTGTCATTGTGGACGCCCAGCAACGCGAAATCCAGAAGGAAAACATTCCTTCCGGTGCCCGCATCCTGGTGCACGAAGGCCAGGAAGTGGCCAAGGGCGACGTCCTGGCTGTCTGGGAACCCTTCTACGAACCCTTCATTGTCGAAGAAGGCGGCGTGGTCCAGTTCAACGACCTCATCGAAGGCAAGACCGTGCAGGAAAAGGTCGACGAGACCAACAACAACATTGCCCTCACGGTCATGGAATTCCGTACCACGGCCTACAAGCCCTCCATCTCCATTGTGGATCCCGAGACCAGGGAGAAGAAGAAGCGTCGTCACGGCACCACCGAGACTGAAGCGACCTACTCCCTGCCTGCAGGCGCCATCGTCATGGTCAAGGACGGCGATGTGGTTCAGCAGGGCCAGACCATTGCCCGCCGTCCCCGTGAAACTTCCAAGACCAAGGATATCGTGGGTGGTCTTCCCCGCGTGGCCGAGCTTTTCGAGGTCCGCAAGCCCAAGGACATGGCCGTTGTTTCCGAAATCACCGGCATTGTCACCTATGCCGGCGAAAGCAAGGGCAAGCGCCGCCTGATTGTGACGCCCGAATACGGCGATCCCAGGGAATACCTGGTGCCCAGAGGCAAGCACATCACGGCTGCGGACGGCGACTTTGTGGAAGCGGGCGATCCGCTGACCGAAGGCAGCCCCGAACTGCACGACATCCTGCGCACCAAGGGCGAGAAGTACCTGGCCAGCTATCTTGTGAATGAAATCCAGGATATCTACCGCTTCCAGGGCGTGAGCATCGACGACAAGCACTTTGAAACCATTGTGCGCCAGATGCTCCGCAAGGTCAGCGTCCTTGATTCCGGCGGCACGAGCCTGCTCGAAGGCGAGCAGGTGGACAAGGCCGAATTCAGGGCCATCAACCAGAAGGCCATTGCCGAGGGCCGCAAGCCTGCCACTGCAGAGCCCATGGTGCTTGGCATCACCCAGGCCTCCCTGACCACCTCCTCCTTCATCTCGGCCGCTTCCTTCCAGGAAACCACCAAGGTGCTCACCGAAGCCTCCCTCAAGGGCAAGGTGGACCATCTGGCAGGCCTCAAGGAAAACGTTATCGTCGGCCGCCTCATTCCCGCCGGTACCGGCCTGCGCCAGTACATCAATACGGAAATCAAGGTGCCCGATCAGAAGGAAAAGCCGGACAAGTTTCTTGAAGAGCTTGAAGCCGAGCCCCTGTACAGGTCCGTCTAGTCCGGGCAGACAAGCCTGACGGGCATTCTTGGACAGAGACTTCGGGCCGGTTCCGCTGCAGTTTCAGCGGAACCGGCCCTCTTTTTTTGTTCTGAGCAAAGGATAGGGAAAAACCGACAGATTCGGCAGGGCCTTCCGTAACGAACGTGCCCCAAAGCGGCCTGCATGGCCAGAAATACCTTTTGCCTTTGCCCGGATTTCAGGGTATGAAAGCGTCTTTGTGAAGAGCATGGTACGGCCCTGTTTTTTCAGACATTGTGCTCAAGGACGCTGTTTCATAAAAAAAAGCCTCATTCTGCAGACTTCTGCAGGAGAGATTCCTGGCATGCATTGGTTCAACCAGTGCATTTGTGTGCACCTCAAGGCTTTTGGCTCTTTGCTTTCTTCAAAAAATCAGCTAGCATTGGAACTATCCAACCTGTTCATTTCAAGTCCTTTTTTTGCATTGCACTGGGCAGGATTGGCCTGCGGCCCGCGTGAGAAGGCGAAGGACGCTTCACGCGGATAAATCCGGGCGCCTGGCGCCTAAATCGGAGTAGATGCATGATTACACTTTTTTACTTGCTGGGGTACCTCGCCCTCCTCGGCTGTGCAGCCACGGCGTTCATCAAAATCAGGAAATACATAACCTCGACGCCGACACACATCCGCTGGGAACTCTACCCCATTCCGCATGAAGGCCCTCGTGCCAAACACGGCGGCAGCTACATGGAAGAAACGGAGTGGTGGGACAAGAAGCACCACGCCTACCATCTGGGCGACCTTGCTGCCCTGCTTATGGAAGTGCTCTTCCTTGAAGCCACCTTCAAGCACAACCGCCCCCTGTGGTACCGCACCTATCCCTTCCATCTGGGCCTGTACATGCTGATGGGCGGCGCCATCATCCTCATCCTGGTGGCCATCCTGCGCATGTGCGGCATGGATCCCGCAACAAGCACCTTCCTCTGGCTTGTGTACGGTCTCATCAACATCATGTCCATCGTGGGCTGCCTGTGCCTCATCGGTGGCGGCGTCGGCCTCATCATGCGCCGTCTGAGCGATCCCGGCCTGCGCACCTTCTCCACTCCCGAACATTACTTCGACCTTGGCATTTTTGCCTTCTTTGGTCTCACCGGCTTCATCACCTGGATCTCCAACGAGTCCTTTGCAGCCCTTGCCAGCGACTTCGTCTACAATGCCCTGACCTTCAACTTCGTGTCCCTGGGCAGCGGCGGCTTTGTGCTGCACATGGTCATCGGCTTCTTCCTGATGCTCTGGATCCCCATCACCTTCATGAGCCATATCCTGCTCAAGTACTTCTTCTACCATGACATCCGCTGGGAAGACGTGGCCACCTGCACAAGCAAGAAGCGCCAGGAAAAGATCATGGAAGCCCTGCAGTACAAGGTGACCTGGGCTGGCCCGCACATGAATCCCAACCAGGAAGACAAGAACTGGGTTGACATTGCCACCAGTGGCTATCCGGCAAATGAAAAAGGCGAAAAGTAGCAAGGTGTCCGATCTATGAACAAAAATCTTAAACTGACCGACGTTTCCACTGTTGAAGGCCAGCTCATCGAATACGACCTCAACGATATTCCGGATCTTCCCCTTGACGTCGAGAAGCGTCCCTGTGCGCCCTTCTCCGACAAGATGAAGGAAGACTACTGCTGCGACCTTCTGGACGGCGTCTCCGTTCTCAACATTCCCCGTCCCAAGAATGCCCTGGAAGAAGAGGAGCTCGTGAACAAGTTCCTCTCCGGCATGCGCAAGCTCTTCAGCAAGGAAAACAACTGGACCTTCGTGAACATGCTGGAAGCCAGCATGGATTGCTGCGCCCAGTGCAACTCCTGTTCCGAGGCCTGTCATCTGTACGAAATGAGCGGCGGCAACCCCATGTACCGCCCGAACTTCCGTTCGGAAATCTTCCGCCGCATCTACCATCAGTATATCAAGAAAGAACCCCTGGCCAAACTGCGCTACGGTGACATGCCCCTGAACTGGAAGACCGTCGTGCGTCTGGGTGAAATGGCCTACCGCTGCAACCTGTGCCGCCGCTGCGCCCAGGTCTGCCCCATCGGCGTGGACAACGGTCTCATCGCCCGCGAAATCCGCAAGCTCTTCAGCCAGGAAATGGGCTTTGCTCCCCAGGAACTGCACAAGAAGGGCACCGAACTGCAGATGGAACGCGGTTCCTCCACAGGCATGACCCCCGACATCGTCAAGGAAAATGTCGAATTCATCGATGAAGACTACACCGAAATCACCGGTGTGGGCATCGAGACGCCCTTCGACAAGAAGGACGCCGACATCCTGCTCATCCACAATGCCGGTGAAGTCATGGCCTGGCCCGAAAACGTGGCCTGCTTCTCTCTCATCTTCAACGCTGCCGGCCTCTCCTGGACCATGTCCAGCAAGATGGTGGGCTACGACGGCGTGAACTACGGCGTGTTCTACGACGATGCCCAGACCGCCCGTATTGCCATCCAGCACATGCAGGCTGCCAAGGAACTCGGCGTCAAGAAGATCGTCATCGGCGAATGCGGCCATGCCACCAAGGCCCTGACCGTCATTGCCGACCGCGTGGTGCCCTACGACCTGCAGGTTCCCAGGGAACCCTGCTACGTCACCCTGCGCGACATCATCAAGGAAGGCCGCCTGAAGCTCGATCCTTCCCGCAACAACTTCCCCGTGACCCTGCATGACCCCTGCAACATCGTCCGTCTCATGGGCGTTGTGGAGCCCCAGCGCGAAATCCTGCGCGCCATTGCTCCCCAGTTCAGGGAAATGCCCTGCAACGGCGTCAACAACTACTGCTGCGGCGGTGGTTCCGGCTTTGCCATCATCACCCGCAACAACATGAACGTCTGGCGCGGCAACATTGCCGGTCGCAAGAAGTTCTGGCAGATCAGCGAAGCCTTCAAGGACTGCCTCGGACCCGAAACCAAGAAGTACATCTGTGCTCCCTGCTCCAACTGCAAGGGCCAGATCCGCGACATCCTGGAAGAAAACGACCTGTACACCAAGAACAGCTTTGCCTACGGCGGCCTGGTGGAACTCATCGTCAACTGCATGACCGATGTGACCCCCGGCTTCATCAAGTGGGGCGAAGAAGAATAGGTCCTTGTGACTGAACAGGGAGGGGAGAGGCTTCCTCCCCTGCCCTGGAACTTGTGAGGGGGCACTGCCTTGACGGGCAGTGCCCCCTTCTTTCTTGCCGGCCCTCAAAAAGTCTCGTGTGCCGGGGCGTACTCTGCGCCCCTGTCTGTGTCCTCCCTGCACATTCGGACCTACCCACTTGTTCTCTCCCTCTTTTTCGCTCTGACACGCCTGGCCGTTCTCATTTGACGGGGGGTGTCAAAATGCCTATTTCTTTCAGCAGGTCAGGCGTTCCTGCAAACCGGAGTTTCTGCCTTCAAAAGGCCGGACAGGCCGGATTCCGCCTTCCCCGTGCCTGCCATTCCAGTCTCCTCTTCCCTGTCTCCACGTTCTTGCCTGCAGGCCGCATCCCCTCGTTCCTTCAGGCTCCTCTCTATCGGATCTTGAAATGTCGGATCTTGAAAAAAACAGCAGCGACACAGCGACCACCACACAGACTGCTCCGTCAGCCACCACTTCGCCCACAGGCGCGATCTCAAACGAGTCCGCTCCTGCACGCCCTACGGAGCCCTCTTCGGCCAGACAGGCCAGTGTTCAGGCGAGGACCGGTGACCAGGCCCAAAACCTGTCCCAGTCTTCCGGCACGCCCCTCCCAAGGAGCGTGCCTGCGGACAGTGGAGCGCCCGAGACACGGACAGCAGCCCCGAAAATAAGCATACGGCCTGCGGCTCCTGCCCAGGCATCCGGAAAAGCGGCTGTGCAGCCAGCCCAGTCCAGGCAGGGCCCGAAAATTTCCGTCACCAGACATGAGCCTGGCCAGGCCCCAGGACACAAAACCGTCCAGACAGCAGCCAGGACAGGCAGCCAGGCTGGCGGACAAGCTCAGGGGACGCAGGCCACACCCTTGACAGCGATCAGGGCCGCTTCCGCAGCCTCTGCCAGCCAAAAGCCTGCTCCACAGGGAGCCATCCCTGCTTCCAGGGGAACGGTGCGCGCCAAAGACAAGGGGCAGGCCCGTGCGCAGTCCGTGCCCGGTCGTCAGGACACATCAGCCCCTGCGCAGGCAGGTCGGGGACGCTCGACTGCGCAAGCCGGGGACACACAGGGGAGTGCAGAAACAAGGCCCCATGGACTGGACGGCACGGCGGCTGCCATGCTGCGCAAGGCCCACGAGGCCGGCCGCAAGCCCGATGGCCCCATGTCTCCCCGTGAGCTTGTCACAGAACCCCTGCGTCCTTCCGATGTGGACTTCATGCCAGGCATCCTGCGCTGCATGGCCCTGCTGCTTCGTCTCAAGGGTGTCATTGTCTCGCCGCAGTTTCTCATGGCAGGCCTCAACGGCAGTCATGTCACCCCTGAGGCCTGCCTGCGTGTTGCCCGCAAGGCCGGGCTCTCCGGCCGCATTCTCTACAGGCCGCGTCTTGAGGACATTCCTTCCCTCACCCTGCCCTGCATCCTGCTTTTGAGCAATGACCGCGCCTGCGTGCTGGTGAGCAAGAGCGGGGAGCGCGCCCAGGTCATCTTCCCGGAAACAGAGAATACTGCCCAGAACATACAACTCGACGAGCTTCGGGCCGACTATTCGGGCTATGCCCTCTTTGCCTCGGTGGAGAGCAAGCCCGACGAGCGCACCGAGAGCTTCACCATCTCGAAAGGCAAGCGCTGGTTCTGGGACGTCCTGAGCTACTATGCCCCCATCTACCGCCATGTGGCCCTGGCCAGCGTGATCACCAATCTCATTGCCGTGGCAACGCCCCTCTTTGTCATGAACGTGTACGACAGGGTGGTGCCCAATGCGGCTATGGAAACCCTGTGGGTGCTGGCCATAGGCGTGCTCATAGCCTATATCTTCGACTTTCTGCTGCGCACCATGCGCGTCTACTTTGTGGATGTGGCCGGCCGCAATGCCGATGTCGTGCTCTCGAGCTCCCTGGTGAACAAGGTGCTCGGCATGCGCCTGGACGCCAAACCCGAGTCCACGGGTGCCCTGACCAACAATCTGCGCGAATTCGAGCAGCTGCGCGACTTCTTCAGCTCCTCCACCCTGCTTGCCTGCATTGACGTGCCCTTCCTGGCCGTCTTCATCATCTTCATAGGCATTATCGCAGGCCCCATGTGCCTTCTGCCCATCTGCGCCATCCCCGTGCTCGTGGGCCTTGGGCTCGTCATTCAGGGTTTTTCCAGGCGCAGCGCCGAAGCCTCCTACAAGCAGAACATGCAGAAGAACGCCCTGCTTGTGGAAATCGTCAACGGCCTTGAGACCATCAAGTCCTGCCAGGCGGAAAGCCGCATGCAGCGCCTCTGGGAGGCCGTGGTCGGCCTGTCTGCCAAGTCGAACTCCGATTCGCGCAAGTACAACAACCTGGCCGTCAACGCCTCCCTGCTGGTCACACAGTTTGTCTCAGTCATTCTCATCATCTGGGGCGTCTACCGCATAGAAGAAGGCCTCATGACCATGGGCGCTCTCATTGGCGCCAACATCCTGCTCGGACGCACCATGGCGCCCCTCATGCAGATAGCTTCCCTGCTGACCAGGGTGCAGAACTCGCAGGTGGCCCTCAAGGCCCTGGATCTGCTCATGGCCCTGCCTTCGGAAAACGAGGCCCACAGGACACCCCTGGACTTTGGCCTGCTCAGGCCTTCCTTTACCATGGAAAACGTGAGCTTTGCCTACCCGAGGGAAAAGCGCCTGGCGCTCGATCGGGTGAACCTGCACATCGAGCCTGGCGAGCATGTGGGCATCATCGGCACCATGGGTTCGGGCAAGAGCACCCTTGCCAAGCTCCTCACTGGCCTCTATCTGCCCAAAGAGGGCGCCGTGAAGTTCGGCGGCGTGGACATACGCCAGTTTGCCACCTCCGAGCTGCGCAGCCGGGTCGGCGTGCTGCCCCAGGATGTGGTGCTCTTTTACGGCAGCATACGCGACAACATTGCCCTGGGCGATCCCACCATCAATGACCACCTCATTCTGAGGGCTGCCACTGTGGCCGGTGTCAGCGACTTTCTGCGCAACAATCCCGCAGGCTTTGCTGCCCAGGTGGGCGAACAGGGCAAGGAGCTCTCCGGGGGCCAGCGCCAGTCCGTGGCCCTGGCCAGGGCCCTTGTGCACGATCCGGAAGTGCTCATTCTGGACGAACCCACGAGCAACATGGACACGGACTCCGAGCGCCAGCTGCAGCGCAGGCTCTACCAGGTGGCCCGGGGCCGGACGCTCATTCTTGTCACCCACCGCCTGAGCATGCTGCGCCTTGTGGATCGACTCATCATCATGAAGGAAGGGCGCATTGTCTACGACGGCCCAAGAGATGCGTGCGATCTCTTCCGCCCCAAGTCAGCCGCACAGCCGCAGGGGAAGTAGTGCCTTATGACAACGCAAGACCAGCATCCAGAACAGGAACAAGACCACCAGAGCTCCCTTCCCCCGGAATACAAGGGCATACGCGGTGCCGGCTCCGCAGCCTGCCTGACCAGGCTGAGCGGGGAAAAAAGAAGCGCGCTCAAGGGGCAGACCACTTCTGACGAACAGAACACGGCCATAACCTCCACAGGCGTGCTGACGGTCCATGCGGCCTGGGAAGGCGACGCTGCAGAGCGCAATCAGGCAGACGCGACAGGCACGACAGACAGGGCCCAGGGACAGGGCGCTCGAGTCCAGCTGCCTGCAGCAGCCGGTGAAGCTGCTGCGGACAATCCGAAAACGCCCCCTGCCGAAGGTACAGGGATTGCAGTTGCCAACATCTTCTCTGCCGCGGCAGCCCAGAAGGCCCTGCAGGAAGCTGCAGCCGGACTGCCTGGCCTGCCGGCACAGCCGGGAGCAGGCCAGCCGCCTGCTGCACCGCCCGTGCCTCTTGTGCAGGCTCGTGCCCAGGCTCAGGCCCAGCATCTGCCCACCAGGCGGCCTTTGCAGGCCCCACAGCCGCAGGAGGGCTTTGCCCAGGGGGCACCCGCTCCGGTCAGCCCCTCCAATGCGGCGGGCTTTTGCTCCTTTCTGAAGTCCATCCTCAAAAAGGGACCCAACGAGCAGACTCCCGACAGATCCTTCCTCTCCCAGCTTGGCGACCTTGTGACCGGCAAGAGGCAACAGGAAGTGGGCGCCCGCAGCATGACCATGCAGGGACAGGGGCTTTTTGCCGCCCTGGACGCGCCCCTGCAAGGACTCACCCCGGACGACATCCGCTATGCAGGCGACGTGGATGCCGCCTACTCGCGCAGGCCCAAGATTGGCGCCCGCGTCCTCTCCCTGACCATTGCCGTCTTCTTCACCATACTCATCATCTGGGCAGCCTTCTCGAAAATCGACGAAGTGACCCATTCCGAAGGCAGTGTCGTGGGCTCGCAGAGCACGCAGACCATCTCCAACCTGGAAGGCGGCATCTTGCGGGCCATGCTGGTGCGGGACGGCAATACCGTGCAAAAAGGCGACGTGCTGGCCCAGATAGACAACGAAATGGCCGCGAGCTCCTACCGCGATGCCATGCAGCGCAGCATGGACAACGTCTTTGCCCTCATCCGCCTGGAAGCGGAACTCAAGAATAGCGAGCCCGTCTTCCCCAAGGACCTCTATACATGGTCCGTGGAATACTTCGGACGCGAGGTGGATCCAGCCATGCTGCAGCAGGCCCAGCAGATTATTGCCGACCAGAAAAGCGTCTGGCATTCGCGCACGGAACGCTTCCGGGTGGACGAGGACGTGCTGCGCAGCCAGGCCGCCCAGAGGGAGCGTGAAGTCCAGGAACAGACAACGCACAGAGAGCAGCTCATACAGAGCCTGGCCCTCTCGAAGCAGCAGCGTGATGCCGCCAAGGCCCTGGTGAGCCGCAACAACTTCTCCCGCCTGGAGTACCTGGGCATGGAACAGAAGGTGGTGGAACTGCAAGGCCAGGTGGACATGCTGGATGCCACCATCTCCAAGGCCCAGGCGGCCGCAGCCGAGGCAAAGCACCGCATAGAGTCCCATACGGCCGAGTTTCGGGCCGGCATTACCGAGGAAATCAACAAGCGCCGCGTGGAGCTCACCACCCTGCAGGAAACCCTGGCCGCCGGTGGCGACCGGGTAACGCGTACCGATGTACGCTCTCCCGTGCGGGGCATCATCAAGCAGATCTACATCAATACCATTGGCGGCGTCGTCAAGCCCGGCGAACCCATCATGGACATTGTGCCCCTGGACGATACCCTGCTTGTGGAAGCCAGGGTCCGGCCCCAGGATGTGGCCTTTCTGCGGCCCGGGCAGAACGTCATGGTCAAGGTCACGGCCTACGACTTCTCCATCTACGGCGGTCTTGAAGGCAAGCTCGAGCAGATCAGTGCCGACACCATCGAAGGCAAGCAGGGCGAGTTCTACTACCTTGTCAAGATTCGCACGAGCAAGACCTACCTTGAGCACAACAACGAAATCCTGCCCATTATTCCCGGCATGATTGTGCAGGCCGACATCCTCATCGGCAAGAAGACCATATTGCAGTACCTGATGAAGCCCATTCTCAAGGCCAAGCAGAATGCACTGACAGAACGCTGATCAGGAACACTCATCCCACGGCATTTCCCTATGGCAGCACACAGACATACCTCCTGGCCACTCCTTGCGGGAGCCTTCCTTCTGACCGGCCTTGCCACCATTGCGGGCATCACGGCCCTGTGGCAGCAGTCCTTGGTCAGCAGTACCACCTATCTCACCAGGGTCATCAGCGAACTGGACAAGGGACAGAGCGTGCTGGCACGCTCCTGGACCCGCGACCTTGAGGCAGCCTTGGGCACGCTGGCCGACAACAGCAGGTTCAGTGTCTTCATCGACAAGGTGAGCGGCATGAACCTGCCTGCCGACGTGCTGAGGACCCTGTGCGGCTCTGTCAACGAGCGCCAGTCCATGCTCGCCCTGCTCACGGTCCGCCGCACGCCCGAGGAAATGGACAAGCTGCGCTCCTTTGCCTCGGAGTCCGAAAGCATACGCAAGGATCTGGCCGAAATGGCCACCCGCTACAGCTTCCTGTCCATCACCCTCTTTTCCCGCGAGGGTGCACCCTGCCTTGGCACGGAATTCATCACCGAGCGCACCGAGAACAGCGGCCGGCACCTTGCCCTAAGCATGGCCGGTTCTGCCAGCCGCACACTCTCCCAGCCTGCCTACATGAACGCAGGCAGGCTCTGCGTGGACATTGCCGTGCCCATGGTGCTCACGGACAAGCGCAGCATCCTGACCTACAATGTGGGCATCCTGCTGGTCACCATTGATCTTGGTGCCTGCATGGAACGCATGCAAGCAGCTCTCAACCCGGAAAGCGGCCTGCAGAGCCTTGTTTTCGAGGCACAGACCGATCGCTCGCTCGTCATGCTCACTGCAGGATCAGCAAGCAAGGTGCCCCTGGAAGGCTGGACAACCACGGAAGACGGCATACCCTTTGCCCTGCGCCGCATTCCGGGCCAGTCCCAGGACACCTACTGCCTTGGCAAGCGCCTTCTGACCACCTCCCTCTTCCTGGTTACGGGCCTGCCGCAGCCTGCGGCCAGTGCCCTGCAGGAAACAGACGAGAACATCTCTCTCCTGCAGGCAGCTGGCCTTGCCTGCGCGCTTTTGCTGGCCCTCTTTGTCTTCTTCTTCCTTGTGTTCAGACACAAGGAGCAAGGCTTCCTGAAAACAGTCAAAAGGAGCACGACAGACAGGCTGCAGCAACAGCAGTTCCTGGATATCCTGGACCGGGAGGAAGGGCTTGGTCTTGTCTGTGTCGACTTTGACAACAACATACTCTTTGCCAATACCACCTTTGCACGGCTTGCGGGCAAGAAGAGCCCGGCCCTGCTCATGGATACAACGCTCGCGGAACTGCCGGCCAGCCTGGCAGGCGACCTTGCCCAGCATGCGGGCAAGGTCTGGGCGTCCCCAACGCTTTCCACAAGCACCATGAAGATTGCCCTCAGGGACAGGGAACACAGCTATCTTGTCCATGCCGCTCCCTATGTGGACGAGGAAGGCTATCTTGCCGGCCTGCTTGTCATCTACAGGGATATCAGCGAACGTGTGGCTGCCAGGGAGCGTGCCGACACGCTCATAGAACAGACGGCCGGCACCCTGCACCGCGTTCTCTTCAGCCTGGATCCCTATGCTGGCAGGCTGTCCACCCTCATTGGCGAGGTGGCTGTGCTTACGGCCGAGCTGGACGGAGACAAGAGCCCCGAGACCGCACGGCTCCTCTCCACCGCAGGCAAGCTCTGCCTGCTGACCAATATTCCCCGTGTGGCTGGCAGTGCCGCGCCCAAGGAAGAAGGAGGCCGCCACATCCCGGCCACCCTGGGCCTTTCTCTGGGCAACCTGGACATCGCGGGCCTGCCCGTACAGAGCACCATTGCCGGTATGTACGAGCGCCTGGACGGCTCAGGGCTCCCCTTAGGTCTGAAGGCCGAGGATATCAGCAAGCCCTCCCGCTATCTGGCCATAGCCCAGTTCTTCTGTGCAGCCCTGCATCCCAGGAACGGCACGGCGCCCGAAGACTGGAAGGAAGCCTTTGCGCCCCTGCTTGACCAGGCCAAATTCGACGGGGCCGCAGGCAAGCTCTTCCGCTATCTGGGCACGCCGCAGGGCGAACGGCTCATCCTCCGCCTGCGTCGCAGATAGCACGAGAGACAAAAGGTCCCAATCGCTCCCGTCTCCCGTGCCCCTTTCATTTCCAACCAAGGCTTTTTATGCAGACACCCTTCTGGCTGCCCATCTGGCAAGCCGCAGCTTCCCTTCTTTCCGTAGCCACGGAAGTGACTGTTGTCCTTCCCGTCATGGTCCTTCTCTGCCTGCTTCTCGGTCGCAGAAGACAGCGTGAGGCCATGGGCCGCTCAGGCCAGCTCTTTCTCCATATAGCCCTTGTCACGGCCTTCTTTGGTGCCGTGGATATAGCCGGACACGGCTTTGTGTCCCTGCAGGCCATACCGGCCAGTATGGACCAGCTTGTGCCGGCCCCCTTTGATCCCTTCTCTCTGCCCTGGCGATCCACAAGCACAAGCTTTGCAGCCTGGGCTCTTGGATCCCTGTGCCTTGGGATCTGTGCCCTGCTGGCACGGCCCATCTTTCGCACGGCAGCCTTCTCCATGGACGAAGACACCCTGAAGCTCATGGACAGGAAGGCTCTGGCAGCCTGCGCTGCCGCCCTTGCCGCCTTTGCCTGCTTCTTTGCCGCGAGCATTCTGCGCAACTGGCCATTCCTGGGCCTCCCTGAGCAGATGACGCAGGAAACGGTCTTTCAGGTCCTGCTCAAGCACAGCTGGAGGCAGTGCTGTGCCGCACTCATGCCTGCAGGCGGCATTGCCGTCTTCTCCCTCTTCCTGCAGCTTCCAGGCCTTTCCAGGGAACAGAAGCAGGAGGAGCGGGAAAACCGCAGGCAGGAAGTCATTCCCGGCACTGTCCCCGAAACGCTCCCTCTAAGCGAGGTGGAGAGCACGGCCTTTCGCATGTGCGCAGCCTTTGCCCTGGCGGGCGCCACTTTCCAGCTGCTGGACGCAGGCTTTCTGGCCTTCAGCTCCGTGGCGGCCTTAGGATCAGGATTGACCTCGGCCCTCATGCGCTTTGGCCCCTTCCTTGTGACCGCAGGCTCGCTCGCCTGCTGGGCCTTCATCTTTGTGCGCCCCAGGCGCAACATGCTCTTTCTGGCTCTTCTGCCCGTGCTGCTCATCCTTTTGCGGGCCGTGGGCCGGTTCTAGAGCAGTTTACCTTTTAAAGTTATACATCAGTATCGGAGTTGATAGCGATTTCAAGGCGTTCAGCTACGCCCATGTAAGCATTGGACATAAAACTGCTCTAGGGCGTGTTGACAAATTAGGTGTCGCCCTGATCTGGCCTGATTTCAGACGGGGTCATGGTGCAACAGTGAGCTCTAATGGAAGTTGATACGCCCCATTTATATCGGCATATGCCGGTTGCCACTGTCGGATTTTGATTTTGTCAACACGGCCTAGGCAACAGGCTTTTTGAAAAAACATCAGGGCGGCATGCTGCAATGGTTGTTGCAGCGTGCCGCCCTTTTCTCTTTCTATCGACCCCTTGTGCCCGTGCGTCAGCAGAAGGCCTTCCTACTTCTCGTGCCAGCCAAGGAAGAGACGGTAGGCCTCGTTGTCCGTCTCGTCCACATAGGGGTAGCCCATGAGACGCACGCGGTCCAGGAAGTCCTGGAAGGCAGCCGCCTTCTCCGGAGGCACGTCTATGCCCACCAGCACACGGCCAAAGTCGGCGCCATGGTAACGGTACTGGAAGAGGGTGATATTGAAGTTCATGTGCATGGCATCAATGAAGTTGAGCAGGGCTCCTGGATGTTCGGGGAAGATGAAGCGGTAGAGCTTCTCGTTCCTGATGAACGGTGCATTGCCGCCGACAAGATGGCGGATGTGCAGCTTGGCAAGCTCGTTGTCGCTCATGTCCACGACTCCGAAGCCCTGCTTTCTCAAATCCTCGATGATGGTCTGCTTTTCGCCGGCAGAGGACAGGGAGAGGCCAAGCAGGACATGGCCGCACTGCGGATCCGAGAAGCGGGTGCAGACTTCAGTGATGTTGCGCTTGCCTATGCTATGGATGAGGGTCCTGAAGGAGCCGATCTTTTCGGGAATGTCGACGGCAATGAGGGCCTCGCTGTCCGAGCCGATGGCTGCACGGTCGGTGACATAGCCCAGGCGGTCGAAATTCATGTTGGCGCCGCTGACAATGGCCGCCAGGCGCTTGCCATGCAAATCGTGCTCTGTGGCATAGGCCTTGAGGCCTGCCAGGGAGAGGGCGCCTGCCGGTTCGGCCACGACTCTCGTGTCCTCGAAGATGTCCTTGATGGCGCTGCAGATGGCATCGGTGTCTACAAGCACAATGTCGTCCAGGCAGTCGCGGCAGATCTCGAAGGTCTTCTCGCCCACGAGCTTCACGGCTACGCCGTCGGCAAAGAGGCCCACTTCGCGCATTTCCACAGGACGGCCGGCCGCAATGGAGCGGCGCATGTCGTCGGAGTCCACGGGCTCGACGCCTATGACCTTCACCTCGGGACGCAGCTGCTTGATGTAGACGCCGACACCTGCGGCAAGTCCGCCACCGCCAATGGGCACAAAGACGGCGTCCAGGGGGCCGGGGTTCTGGCGCAGGATTTCCATGGCAATGGTGCCCTGACCGGCAATCACGTCCTCGTCGTCAAAGGGCGGAATGAAGACGGCACCGGTCTTCTCGATGAGTTCCCTCGTTTTCTGGGCACAGTCACTGAAAGACTCGCCGGAGAGCACCACCTTGCCGCCGAGACGCTCCACGGCGTGCACCTTGATGCCGGGGCTGGTCTCGGGCATGACAATGGTGGCCTTGCAGCCGAGATGCCTGGCGGACAGGGCCACGCCCTGGGCATGGTTGCCGGCGGAGGCCGCAATGACGCCCCGGTCCAGTTCTTCCCTGCTCAGCTGAGCCATTTTGTTGTACGCACCACGCAACTTGAAGGAAAAGACGGGCTGCGTGTCTTCCCTTTTGAGCAGAACGACATTGTCAAGACGCCTGGACAGTATTTCAGCCTGTTCCAGAGGCGTTTCGACGGCCACGTCATAGACCCTGCTCAAGAGGATTTTCTTAAGATAATCATTCATAGCCATAAGACACTCTCACTCCTCAAACGAACGTCACCACAAGGACACAATATCTGCGTGCTGCAAAAGCTTCCTTGAAGAACTGTTTTCTGTAGTCGGAACATCAGATGCCGATGTGTTCTATGCACCCGGGGGAACAGTGCACTGCCGTGCCGCGCAACGTAGCGCTATCCGTCGCAAAGCACAATGCCTGCGCCCCTGCCTTTGTTCAGGTTCGGGGATACGCAGGCATTCCAAGCTATTCAATGTATCCATATATGACTTTATACGTATATCTGCATACCCATTTTACACCACAGACTTCCACTGCGGTTCCTTGCGCAGCTCTCCGGTCTCCACGTTCGTGTCTATGCCATAGTACTTTCTGTAGAGGGTCTGGGCGTGGTTGTCGCCAATAAGGTAGATGGTGTCGCCCTTGCCGAACACATAGCCTGCTTCGGGGTTGATGTGGGAAGTACCGTCCGGACAGTGCACGGCCAGGACGCTGCAGCGGGTTTTGCCGCGTATGCCGCTTTGGGCAAGACTCATGCCCGCAAGGTTCTCGCCGATAGTGGAGCGGAAGACGGAGAGGCGCTCATTGAGCATAAGCAGCCTGTTGGGCGAGAGCAGGTTGATGACCGTGGCGCTGACAAGCGAGGCCAGGGAGAGGACAAGATCCGCCCCTGCCAGATGCAGGCCGTTCACGTTGCGGTCCAGGGAGGCCCGGCTGATGATCTGCACGTCGGGCCGCAGCCTGCGGCAGTAGATGGTCAAATAGATGTTGGCGTCATCATCATGGGTGGTCACGATGATAGTGGGCGTTGTGCGGATGCCGGCCTTCTCCATCAGGCTGAGATCCGAGGCATCGCCGCAGATGACGGGCGTGGATCCGGCATCAATGTTCTGCTTGCGGTCCACGATGAGAGCATTGATGCCGCGCCTGGACAGACTGCGGGCCACGGCCAGCCCCACCCTGCCGCCGCCTATGATGATGGTGGCCGGCTGCCTGGCATCAAGATCCTGATCTGTGCTGCTGAGCAGCCTGTTGAAGGCTCGTATTTGCTCTTCCGTACCGGCCACCATGAGCACGGTGCTGCGGCCGAAGGTGGTGTCGGGCCTGGGCAGGCTGAAGACGCCCCGCTCCCAGACACCCACGACACTGACACCGGTGTCGTGGCGTATGCCGCTCTCGAGCAGGGTTTTGCCGGCCAGGGGCGTGCGCATGACCGGCGCCTCGGCCACGACG